>CAYMQD010000325.1:0-2547 GCA_964392475.1 uncultured Alphaproteobacteria bacterium | reverse complement strand
ATTTCTGTGGTGCATTTGGTCCGGGCTTTATTACAATGTGCCCGACCCGAAAACTCACAGGACGAACATGATCCTGTATATATGCATACAATCTCATTTCGCCATATTCTGCAAAGAGATTAACAAGTTCATCAAAGTTTTTTGGGTGTATTTTCTGAGTTCCGACCAGAGTTTCTGCGTCTACTTCCTCACTCTTATTTGGCAAACTAGCATGTTCTTCTATTTGGCCCTGCGCTGGATCCGCCTCAATGTTCGCATCCCGGTCCCTAACAATTTTACTAACAAGTTCTGTCGGGCTAGGTAAATCGGCGGCATGCGCTAATCTGACCAAGATCATCTCAACAGCCTCCAATGGAAGGGATGTATATTGAGCTTCGCCATGGCCCTTAAGCAAAATTTGCCATGCCTTTGTCAAATCAGACATACCTAAATCCGTGGCCACCTCCTTCCCTCGTGCAAACTCAATCTCGGGAAGCACTTCTCCCGTTTCGGGGCCCTTTTCTATTTTGAGATTGGTCAGCCAGTGAACAATCCGAAGTAAATCCTCAAGCACAACCACTGGATCCGCTCCGGATTCATATTGTTTCCGCAAATTGGTGAGAGCCCCAGCAGCGTCACCTCGCATAACATGTTCGAAAAGATCAAATACCTGAGCTCGGTCAGCCAGCCCCATCATATTTCGAACTAAATCAACCCCGACCGGTTCATCACCAGCGTAACCTATAGCCTGATCTAGAATCGACAAACCATCCCGCACTGAACCATCTGCTGCCCGGGCAATCAACGACAGAGCCATAGAATCAACTACGACTCCCTCTTCCTTGGTTATTTTTTCATATTGGGTTCTCAGTGCATCTATGGATACACGTCGAAGATCAAAACGTTGACAACGGGAGATTACGGTTACAGGAACCTTCCGTACTTCCGTTGTAGCAAAAACAAATTTTATGTGAGGCGGAGGCTCTTCTAAGGTCTTAAGAAGCGCATTGAAGGCGTTCACTGACAACATGTGTACTTCGTCTACAATGTAAATCTTATATTTACCCTGCACTGGACCATAGCGAACACTATCAATAAGTTCTCGAATATCGTCTACGCCAGTACGACTTGCTGCGTCCATCTCCAATACATCTGGATGATTTCCAAGGGAAATAGCCGCACAATCGTCGCAATTACCGCAGGGCTCAAATCGGTCCCTACCCCCACTAGACGAGGAAGACGTACAATTTAGAGCTCGAGCAATTAATCTGGCGGTAGTTGTCTTACCGACCCCTCGAACACCGGTGAGAAGAAAAGCATGAGCCAACCTATCCATAGCAAAGGCGTTGGCGAGAGTTCTCACCATCGCTTCTTGCCCAATCAAGTCGGCAAAAAAATGAGGGCGATACTTTCTCGCCAAAACAGTATAGTCACCCTTTGAGGGGCTCGCCGAAGATGAGCTATCTTTGTTTTCCAATGCAAAAACCCTTGCTTACGTCGCTTAGCCCCGACCAAATCATCTTTTCTCAGGTAGCTAAAAAGGAGCCGACGACAACCCAGAAAAACTTCGTTACGGCTGCTTCCTTCCGGACCTGACCGGATTGGCGAATTATCTGCCCGCCGCCGAACTCCCTACAATAGTATACCACTATTCTTTCTGGGAACCACCAGCGCGAAAAACACTTATATGCTCTCGAGGTCCATATATCCGAATTTCTCATCTTGGAGATCAGAATACAGGCATATCAGATTGACTAACGCTGAATAGACCTCTCACGAAAACTATCTGCAGGATAAACCCCGAGTATAGTCACTGTCCTGGAGAAAAACCCTAGCTCTTCGAGCGCAAGCCTTAAGGCGGTTTCACTCGGATGCCCTGCCACATCAGCATAAAATTGTGCGGACGTGAAAGAATCGCTTCCCAAATAGCTTTCCAGCTTGAGCATATTGATGCCGTTGGTAGCAAACCCACCAAGAGCCTTGTAAAGAGCCGCGGGAATGTTGCGAATCTCAAACACAAATGTTGTTATAATTGGCCCATCTGACGGGCTTGGATCCAATGGATCCTTCGACATAACCACAAATCTTGTGGTGTTGTGCTCCGCATCTTCAACATTTTCTCGCATTACCTTTAGACCGTATATTTCGGCAGCTAATCGTGATGCGATAGCCCCGTGATATATGTCGCCTAATCGACTAATCTCAGCCGCTGCACCGGCAGTATCTGCCACAACGCGCGCGCGGACGTTTAAATCACGGATCAGGGATCGGCATTGAGACAAGGCGTGAATGTGACTATGAACCTCGGTTAGATTTTCTACCGAAGAACCATCACATCCAAGCAAATGATGGTTCACCGGTTGAAAATGTTCGCCGATTATATGTAATTCGGAACTGGGCAATAAATGAGGTATATCCGCTACACGTCCAGCAATAGAATTCTCAATGGGAATCATGGCAAAAACAGCCTCGCCCTCATTTACCGCCGCAAAAGTCTCTTCAAAAGTTGGGCAGGGGAAAGGCTCCATTTCTGGATACGCACTTCGACATGCCATGTCAGAATATGCA
>CAYMQD010000324.1:0-5689 GCA_964392475.1 uncultured Alphaproteobacteria bacterium | reverse complement strand
AACGCAGATAATAGAGGATCTGAATTTGCCAATAATAGTGCAAAAAAACTTTACAGCATATACCAAAATAGATTGCTTTCTCTTAATGCAGCAGATTTTGGAGATTTATTAATGTTGAATTTAAAAATATTTAAAACTGCCTCTGATATACTAGAAAAATATCAAAATCAATTTCAATATATATTAGTAGATGAGTATCAAGATACAAATGTATCTCAATATTTGTGGTTAAGATTATTAGCCGGAAAAAACAAAAACATATGCGTTGTAGGTGATGATGATCAGTCCATCTATTCCTGGCGTGGAGCAGAAGTAGGAAATATATTAAGGTTTGAAAAAGATTTTAATAATTCTAAAATAATCAGACTTGAAAAAAATTACCGATCAACAGGAAACATATTAGAATCTGCATATGGACTTATCTCTTACAATAAAACAAGACTAGAAAAAAAACTAAAAACCACTAAGGGACCAGGAGAGTTAATAAATCTTTGCACAGTACAAGATGGAAAAAACGAAGCTATTTTTATTAGTGATGAAATTGAGAATCTAATCAAAAAAGACTCTCACAGTCATAATATAGCAATATTAGTTAGAGCAGGGTTTCAAACACGATCCTTTGAAGAAAGATTTTTAAAAATAGGAATGACCTACCAAGTAATTGGTGGATTACGATTTTATGAGAGACTAGAAATAAGGGATGCTATTGCTTATTTAAGACTAGTAAATCAAAGTTCTGACGACCTTGCTTTTGAGAGAATAATTAATAAACCTAAAAGAGGAATAGGCGAGATAAACTTACAGAGGATTTCTGTACATGCAAGAAATAGGGGAATATCTCTAGAAGAGTCTTCACTTGAACTCATGGATACAGAGGATTTAAATAGCCAGGCCAGAAGGGAGATTAAATTATTTTTAAACAAACTTGATGAGTGGAGAGAAAATAAAACATCCCTTTCTTTAGAAGAGCTTGTGCGTAAAATTTTAGATGAGTCAGGATACACAGAAATGTTACAAAATGATCGATCACCTGATTCTCCAGGAAGGTTAGAAAACTTAAAAGAATTAGTATCTGCTATAGGAGAGTTTGAATCTCTCTCTGGGTTTCTTGAACACATACAGCTAGTGATTGATAATGATAGCAAGGACTATAATGATGCAATAAAAATTATGACACTTCACGCAGCTAAAGGACTAGAATTTGATTACGTATTTTTACCAGGCTGGGAAGAAGAAATATTTCCTAATAAAAAAAATATAGATGAGTTTGGAATAAAAGGATTAGAGGAAGAAAGAAGATTAGCATATGTTGGTCTCACTAGAGCAAAGGAAAAAATATGGATATCTGCAGCTCAAAATAGATTGCTACATGGGCAATGGATAGGATGCTTTCCGTCACGTTTTATACAGGAGTTACCTAAAGAAAATATTCTAAACATCCAAAAAACTGATAGTTTTTATTACCAGGATCATTCTTATGGTCGATATAGTTCTAAAAATAACAAAAATTGGAGAAGTGGCTTCAGCCAGGAATCTTATCTGGATTTAAATACAACTTCAAAAGAAAATATATATCATGAAAACAACATAACCATAGGAGAGAGAATTTTTCACCAAAAATATGGTTATGGCATTGTTATGTCCTGTGAAGATGAAAAATTAGATATTAAATTTGAAAAAGCAGGTCAAAAGAAGGTTTTTTCTAGCTTTGTGGTAAAAGCTAATAAAATATAGTATTATTATGTTCTTTCTGAAAAAACTTATTTTTGATATAAGTATATTTTTATTTAAGCTAAACAATAGTTTTTGATTATGACTCTTTCCAAATTAACGCTGTTGCGCGAAATAATGATTAAGACTTCTCTAGATATGTTTATTCAGCCAAGAGAAGACGAACATCTCTCTGAATATGTTCCAAAGGCATCTGAAAGGCTTGAGTGGCTTACTGGCTTCACAGGATCAGCTGGATGGGTAATTGTTACTTTAGACAAAGCAGCACTTTTTGTTGATGGTAGATATACTTTACAAGCTATAAAAGAATTAGATATGGAAATTTATTCAACCTACCCTTTTACATTAAAATCTGTAGAAGATTGGATCTGCAAAAATATAAATAAAAAACAAACTATAGGAATTGATAAAAGACTTATAAGCCATAAAATATTTTCAAGAATCAATAAGTTTTGTAAAAATATAAATTCCAATTTAATAGATTGTAATAAAAACCCTATTGATAATATTTGGTTATCTGACAGACCACCTTACCCAAATAAAAAATGTTACATCCACTCTACAAAATTTTCTGGCATTCATCATAACGAAAAACGAAAAATAATAGCTAAAATGATACAAAAGGAAAGTTTAGATTGTATAATTATAATTGATCCTACATCAATTTCGTGGTTGCTAAATATTAGAGGAAGTGATTTAGAATATACTCCAGTACCGCTTGTAAAAGCTGTTATCCATGCAAATACTAAAGTAGACTTGTTTGTTAACCTTGATCAATTAAGCTCGCAAGTTATTAAACATTTAGGTAAAAAAGTTAGGATTCATAATCCTAAAAGTTTTGAAAATTATATATCAAAATTAGGTATAGAAAAAAAAGTGGTTGGAATTGATCCAAACACAATTTCAGCAATAGTTAGCGATATTTTAAATGTAAAAGGATCCAATGTCGTTGAACTAGAAGATTTTATTGAACAAACAAAAGCTAAAAAAAATATTACTGAAATAAAAGGAATGCGATCAGCTCATATCCGTGATGGATTAGCTGTATGCAAATTTATTGCCTGGTTTGATCAAAATTCATGTAACAAAATAACCGAACTCGACGCTATAGAAAAGATAGACAACTTAAGATTAGAGAATAAAAATTTTATTTCTCTTTCATTCCCTACAATTGGAGCAAGCGGCCCTAATGCAGCAATAATTCATTATCGTGCAAACAAATATACAAACCGTAATATAAAAAACAATAGTTTGTTTTTATTAGATAGTGGTGGGCAATATCTAGATGGTACTACTGACATAACTAGAACGCTAAGCGTAGGTTCCCCTTCAAAAGAGATGCAAAAGAACTACACATTAGTATTAAAAGGTCACATAGCACTGGCTAATGCAAAATTTCCAGATGGAACTATAGGCTCACAACTTGATGCAATTGCCCGTTACCCTCTATGGCAACATCAACTTGACTTTGATCATGGAACAGGACATGGAGTAGGACATTGTCTAAATGTTCATGAGGGACCACAAAGAATATCTAAGGGCAGCACAATTCCTCTCGAAGAAGGTATGATAGTTTCAAATGAACCCGGATATTATAAAAAGAACGCATATGGAATAAGAATAGAAAGTTTGATTTTAGTAAAAAAAAATAAAAAGATAAAATATGGCTGTAGCCAAAACTTTACCTTTGAAACCTTAACGCTAGTTCCATTTGATAAAAATTTAATTGTTTTAGATATACTTGATGAGCATGAAATTATGTGGATAAATAACTATCATCAATCTATTCTAAAAATTTTAGGACCCTTATCAGATATTAACACTAAGAAATGGTTACTCCATTCATGTTCTAAACTGGAGAAAAAAAAATAATGAGTAAATTAGCGATCGCAATAATATATGGATCAACCCGTGAAAATAGGTATGGAATTAGACTTTGCTATCTCATATCTAATCTTCTCAATAAAAGAGGAAATGATACAACAATTGTTGACCCAATGGACTATAATTTACCTACACTCAACAAAAGATATGCTGACTATAAAAATGGTTCAGCACCTAAAAACTTAGAAAAACTCCACAACATTCTAGATGATTCGGATAGCTTTGTATTAGTAAGTGGCGAATACAATCATTTTCCTCCTCCTGCATTAATCAATCTATTAGACCACTTTTCACCTGAATATTATAGAAAACCATCTGCCGTATGTACATATTCAACAGGTGATTTTGCCGGAATAAGAGTGCAAACTCCCTTAAGGGCTTTTTTAGCGCAATTAGGAACACCTCCTATTCGAGAGTCATTCCACCAGCCTAATATAAATAAAAGTTTATTGGAGAATGGAGAACCTACTAGTGAAAAAAATATCCATATTAGATTTAACTTATTTGCAGAAGAAATTGAATGGTATTCAAAGGTACTTAGGGAAGGAAGAAAAAAAGAACTATAGTCTTACTCACTTAATTAGTTTGAAAAATTCTTCTTCATTCATAAGATCTATTTTTAAATATTTTGCCTTCTCTATTTTTGAGCCTGCTTTAGATCCATATACCAAATAATCTATATTCTTGGAAATATTATTCGAAACATATGCTCCAGCTTTTTCAGCAAGAAATTTTGCTTCGTTCCTTGTAATATTTTCTAATACACCTGTAAATACTATGGTTTTACCAGAAAGTTCACCTAAATCATAATTTTCTATAACTGAAATAATTTCTATTTCTCCTAGAAGATCGTTAATTATTTTTTTTGTTTCTTCTCCTAAAAAGAATTCAATCAAAGAGTTATAAACTGAACCTCCAAACCCTTCCTGTGAAATAAAATCCATATATTCTTGGGATTCTTTATCTTTTATCAAACATAAGGTATTTTTTAAATTGTTAAAGTTTTTATAACGTCGTGCTAATTTCATAGCACCAGTTTTTCCTAAATGTCTGATACCAAGACCATATAAAAATCTATCAAAATCAACTTTTCTTCTGTTCTCTATCGATGTATACAGATTTCTAGTTGAAACTTTACCCCACCCTTCCCATAAGGAAAGCTTTTCAAAATAAATTCCATCACGGCGAGCAAGTGTATAAATATCAGCAAAATTTTTAATTAGTCCTTTTTCCCAAAATAATAATAATTGTTTACGTCCTAAGCCTTCAATATCTATCGCATTTTTTGATACATAATGGACTAATCTTTGAAAACTTTGTTCTGGACATGAAAAATTAGACAAACATCTCCTAATAGACTCGTTATCACGTTTTACAGTTGTACTACCACAGGAAGGACAAATTGAAGGAAATATATATCTAACTGAATCCTTGGGTCTTTGTGAAAAATCTACATCTTTAATCTTAGGGATAACATCACCAGCACGGTGAATTGTTACAGTATCATGTATACGCACATTTAATTTTTTTATTTCATCCTCATTATGTAATGTAGCTCTTTTTACTCTAACACCTCCAATTGTGACTTCTACCAGATTTGCAACTGGCGTTATAGCGCCAGTCCTTCCAACAGTAACAAAAATATCTTTAATTTTTGTCTTAGCCATTGCGGATGGAAATTTATGAGCAATTGCCCATCGAGGAGCTCTCTGAACATTTCCTAATCTTTCCTGTGAAAGTAAGTCTGTAACTTTATATACTATTCCATCAATGTCATACTCTAAATTCGTTCTATTTGTGTAAACAGACCCATAAAATGCAAGCATTTCATCAATATTCTTACAAACCTTAGATGGCTCATTTATTAAAAAACCCATTTTTTTTAAATTAAGGCGTACTTCTGAAATATTTTTTCCTATAGGTGTAGAAGTTTTTCCAATATTGTATGCAAAAAAACTTAAATTTCTTTCAGCAGTCACTTTTGGATCAATTTGACGTAATGAACCAGATGCTGCATTCCGTGGATTTGAAAAAATAGGTTTTCCTAAGCTTAATTGAGATTCATTTAGCTTCA
>CAYMQD010000323.1:0-6023 GCA_964392475.1 uncultured Alphaproteobacteria bacterium | reverse complement strand
TATATTCTAAAACTTTTTGAATTGCTGCTGATATATCCATATAAAACTTATTAAGTTTTGCTTCAGACTTTCTTGGTGGATACCCAAATAATTTATCAAATTTTTTATTTGTCATCTTTAGTCCTGTACAATAATCAAAATACTTTTGGTTAAGCCTGAAGGATCCATCATTTTTAACATCCACTAGTATATCTAGAATTGTTTTGTAATAAATGGGTTCGCCATATGGCGCTAATCCCATTAATTTGTATTCTCCTGAATTTACTTTAAATCCTGCATAATATGTAAAAGCTGAATACAATAATCCTAATGAATGGGGAAACTCTATTTCCTTTATAATTACAATTACTTCTTTGTTTCCTAAACCTACTGTAGATGTAGCCCACTCACCAACACCATCTAGAGTTAAAATTGCTGCGTTTGAATAGGAAGATGGATAAAAAGCTGAAGCAGCATGACTTAAATGATGCTCTGAGAAAAGTATTTTTTTTTTTATATCATCATTTGCTCCTATTTTAATTAACTCTTTGATTAAGAGGTTTTTTTGAAATAATTTTTCTCTAACCCAAATTGGAATTGCCATTCTGAAACTACTAAAACCCTTTGGTGCAAATGATAAATAGGTTTCTAGCAATCTTTCAAACTTTAAAAAGGGTTTTTCATAAAAACAAACGTAATCTAGTTGATTAATATCAATATTTGCTTCATTTATACAATACCTTAATGCATTTACAGGAAAACTTGGGTCATGTTTTATTCTAGTAATTCTTTCTTCTTGTACTGCTGATTTAATTTCTCCATTTTCAATTAGTGTAACTGCACTATCATGATAATATGCCGATATACCAAGTACTCTCATGCTTTTTTTTAAAAAATTGTATAAATAAAAGGAGCTAATACACTTCCCTGAGTCATTATTATCAAAAAACCAAATAAAATTATTACTAAAATAGTTGGTAATAACCATAGTTTTTTTCTAGCAAATAAAAATTTAACTAACTCAAACAAAGTTGACATCGATAACCTTTTTAAACTAGGGTGAAGAGTAAATAATATTATTACATAAATAAAGCTTAAATTTCAATAATAATATTTGGTCTAATTTAAAATCAAAAATTTAATATTTTTTTATTAAAGTTTTTTACTTTTTTTTTTTTACTTATTTGATAACTACTGCTTATGAGAAGAACTTTTATAGCACTATCCATATTACTGGCTTTACCTATATTGATAGTTTCAATTGAATTATTTTCAAAAGGAGTAATATACACTTATAGAAATTTTTTTTCCTCTAACTTTTCTGAAAAGTTAGAAAATGAAAGCACAGAACAACTAAAAACATCTAATCAAAACACTGATTATTTAATGAGCTCAGATTATAAAAATTCTATTGCAGAGGATATGCTAAAGCTTAAGACAAAGTTTTCGTCATATCTTGTATGGGATCAAGTTCCACTTAATACAGAAAATATTAATATTAAATCATCAGGGCTTAGGAAAAATAGAGAAGATATTACTGCTGAAAATGCTGATAAAGTTATTTGGTTTTTAGGAGGTCTTTATGGATGGGGGTTTAAAGTATCTGACAAACATACTATTCCCAGCCTTTTACAAGATAATATAAATGCACACTTTGAAAATAAAAAAATTTCAGTAGAAAATAGAAATATATTTAGCCATCAGGCTGCACAAACTTTACTTAAATTTAAAATTGATCTACTTTCTGAAAAACCAGCCGCAATCATACTTATGAATGGTTTTGATGATTATAAAAATTTTTGGAAATATGCTACTATTGATTCTTTAGACTTACATGCTCACACAATTCTTACAAAATATTGGAATATGAATCAGAATGAAGAAGTAATAGATAAAGAATTACTCAGCACGAAATTAAAAATGGAAATTTTTTATAACACTTACACCTTGTATAATATGGCTAAAAAATGGAAGATGTTAAAAAATTATAATGCATTAGGTATAGAAAGTTGGAAAAAAAAACATAAAAAAATTAGAGATGAACATACAAAAATGGTAATGGATTATTTTCCTACATACTTAAAATTTTATTTATCTACTATGGAGGATATAGCCAATTTAGCAATTGATAATAATATAGATGTCATGTTTATTCAAACTCCAATGCTTTATGGTTCTAAAAAGAAATTACTAGGTGAAGAACGAACTCATTATTTTCATGTAGGACAGGCACATTTTGCTTTGTCTGACAATGAACTATCTAAATTAAAAAAAATACCTACATATCAATTAGAAGCAACATCTAAGCTACAAAAAAAGTACTTCTTCGATCTAGAAAAATTTATTTCTGGATACGAATATCAAGCAAGAGAACTAGAAGAATTATCTATTAGAAAAAATGTTACATATCATGACATAAAGCCAGTTATAGATTTAGAAAGAAATAACGTTGTTTTTAATGAATTTGCAAATACAACAGCTTATGGATCTAAGCTTTATGCAGACTCAATATTTAAAAAATTATTGAGAAGTAATTTCATAAAATAAAGCCTAATAGTTTTTTTCTTTTATATGCTGATATAGTTTTCTGGAAATTATTTTAGTTGCTTGGTGACTAAAGTGAACCATGCTAGTAAATATAGGTTTATTATCTATAGATAATAAAATGTCATTTAATTCTAAATATTGAATTCTTCTTTCATTAGCAAGATCTTTTAACAGATTCTGTTGTTTTATATATCCATCTATAAAATCATATTTATTTAAATAAAACTTTCTGTTAATTTCATATGAGGGAATTTTTTTTAAACTATCTAATTTTTTTTCTGGAAGAGAAAAAAATTCTAAATTTTTATGAAAATATGTGTTCTCTTCTGAACCTACTAGCATCTTTCTAGACGTAAACAACATAGGCTGTTGAATTAAAATTAATTTAATCTTCCTATCTTTGGCTTTGGTAATAAATAAGTTCATATTTTCTTTGTAGAAATTATTAACTACTTTAAGATTGCGTGAGTATATATTAGAAAACTTTTTACTCTTAGTCTTATACTCCTCTTTAAAAGTTTCTATAAAAAAATTGTTTATTTTTAAGTTTATTAATTTTTTTAATAGTTCTATTATTTTTATAGTATTTGGAAAAAAATTATTTATTTTTTGTTCAAGCATCACGTAATTTATAATATTATTACTTTGTCCAGCTTTCCATGCATTTCCTAAAATTTCACTTGTATTCCCCCAAGTATCTATCAAAAGTTCTGAATTTGTATTTTTGATCATTGCAGCCTTATAAAAATCATTATAACCATTAATTACTATTACTAAATCAGGCTTGTAGCTATTCTCAGCTAGTCTTATTTTAAAATTTATATAGTCCTGTAGAGAATTATATCCATCAACTGCCATATTAATAACTCTATAATTTAGATTGCTATTTTTATTAAGCACCTTTTCTAATTCTGCAGCAATAGTTTCATTATCAGGATTTGTTGCTCCATAAACAGCAGAAGATCCAAATAACCAAATTATTTTATCTGTTTTATTTATTAACAGATTTCTATTATTAACTCTAATTCCATCTTCATTAATATTTAGATACTCAGACTCATAAGGTCTATTTTTAAAAGATAAGTAACTAGAGAAAATTGGTCCTTTATAATTACCAATATCTCTTTTTAAACCAATCTCATCAGTATATGGGTTTAGATCTTCAACCCTGTCTTTATTATTTTTAAATGAAACATCTTTTTTTACTTTTTCTAAATTAGGTACATTCAGTTTGTTATAAAAATTAATTGTTCTTTTTGAAATAAACTCTAAAGAGCATATTAATACTATAAAAATAACAATGTTTGCTATAATTATGTTAGTAATGTTTGAGAATCTATAATGTATATTTCTTATTAAATCATCGTTGTAGCTTGGTCTTGCAAGAAGAAAAGGTCTTTCTATCATATAAAAGCTTAAAACAGCAAAAGCTATACATACAATTACATACAAAAAAAAATTACTAATATTTAAAAGAGAATTACCAAAAAATAACTGGAATACTAGTGTATGGCACAAATAAATACAATAAGAGGTATTAGCAAAAAAACCAAAAAATTTCTTAGAAAAATTGCTCCGTTTTACTTTTTCTTCAAAACTTTGAATTAACATCAATATAAATACAGATGCAGAAGAAGAAAATAATATAAATAAAAGCAAAAATCTTTCAGCAAAACTATAAAAAGATATAGTTAAAGATAAAATAAAACATAAAAAAATAAGATTCCTATTAATCGTTTTTAAGCTTCTTTTTTTCAGAAATAAATAACACAAGTAACCTATTACGATAGCATCCAGTCTAAATAGGGTTATTCTATGAAAATTAATTTCGTACATTGTATGGTTAATTATTTTTAGAATAAAAATAACAGCAACAAATAAAATTATTATTTTGAATTTTGATATATTAAATTTAGCTGACGCTACTAAAATTAAAGGAAATATGATATAGAACCACTCTTCAACTGCAAGACTCCACGCAGCCATGAAAAAATTATTATTTTCTTCATAACTTAAAAATGAAAATGTAAATGTTAAGTACTCTATGAAGCTTTTTTCAAAAATATTATCATTTACAACAGCTAAAAGAAATAAAACAACAAAGAAAATAGGTATAGTCCTGCTCCACCTTCTTAAAAAGAATACTTTTAAAGTATTAAAATTTCTTTTTTCAAAACAAAGGTCTAATTGCCCTCCAAGCACAAAACCACTTAAAACGAAGAATATTTCTACTGCAAAAATAGATATAAATTCTAATATTTCAGAATTTACATTAGAAAATAAAAAAAAATGTGGCACTGCAACTAACCAGGCTGCAATTGACCTTAACAAATCTAGGGAAACTAGCCCTTTAGAAGAAAAAATCTCTAATTTATTTTTATGCATTAAAATAAATATTTAAACTTTATTGAATTTAAAGATGCCTGAGATAAAATTAAATATAGTAGAACCAAAGAAAACATAATAATAGTAGGATAACAGCAACAAAAAAAAATCTTTATTTTTTTAGATATATATTGCAATAATTTCATAACATTAAAATTTAATAATACCATAATTTTGTCAGCTAAAAAAATTATGAATAAAGTTTTATCTCAGTAATAACTAAAGCTATTTAGTTTTTCAAGATTATTATTTTTTTGTTTATCATTGCTTTTTATAGTTTTTTAAATTATTTTTTAATAAATCTACAGAAAAATAAGTAATAAAAATTTCAGTGAAGCAATAAAGTCTCTTAAAAAAGATGGCTATGGTCATTTTAGTTCTGTAATAAATAAAAAATATATAACAGAGTTTAAACAAAACTTTTTTTACCTTCTTAATAATTTAACAGGGTATAATCTTCCTAGTAGCTTCGATAGTAATAAATTAGCAGAAAAGTTAAAATTACTTAGAGACAAAGATCCAAAAAAATTGGATTCCTTCTTCAAAACAATTAAATTAACGAGCGCTTTTAATAAGCTCTTTTATAATGATAATATGCTCTCACTAGTTTCAAAAATCTTAGGAATTAATTCAAGAGCAGTAATTTTGTCAGAAATGCAAATGAGATTAGACGAACCAAAAAACAGTCTCTATTCGTTAGACTGGCATCAAGATAGTCCTTATTATCCGCAAGTCAAAAGTGGAGCAGATAGCATAGTAGTAAATATATTTGTACAAAATTGTTATAAAAATATGGGTAGTGTTGAATTAATTAAAGGATCTCATAAAAATGGAAAGCTTAGATATACTGAAAAGTCACGATTTAGCAAAGCTCAGCAAATGACAGTAAGTAAAAAATATTTGAAATTAGAAAACCTTAATATCATAGAAGCCCTGATTGGAGATGTTATAATTTATGATATGAACTTAATCCATAAATCAGGATACAATATGTCAAATAAAGTTAGAGCATCTGTGATTGGCCGAGCTTTTAACCCTTTATCAAAAAAATTTACTCCTTATCAGTATACTAACATAGAGCTAATAAAATAATGAAATATAATGAAATATAA
>CAYMQD010000322.1:0-2556 GCA_964392475.1 uncultured Alphaproteobacteria bacterium | reverse complement strand
CCAACACTTTTAGACATTTTATGACCGTCGCTAGCTAAAACAAAACCATGAGTTAAAACTGCATTATAAGGAGCTCTTCCTCTAGTACCGCATGATTCTAATAGAGAAGAATGAAACCATCCTCGATGTTGATCAGTTCCTTCTAAATATAGATCTGCTGGCCATTTTTGAGAAGGATTTTTTTCTAAAACAAAGGAATGTGTTGAACCTGAATCAAACCAAACATCTAAAATATCTTCTACTTTTTCAAATTCATCTGGATTGAAAGAGTCACCAAGAAAATAACTTGAATCTCTAGAAAACCAAGCATCTGCACCTTCTTCTTCAACAGCAGCCGCTATTCTATCAGTAACAGATAGATCTCTTAATGGTTCGCCCGTAGTTTTATTTAAAAATACAGTAATCGGAACGCCCCACGCTCTTTGCCTAGAAACACACCAATCAGGACGTTCTCTCACCATAGAACGTATTCTATTTTTTGAATTTTCGGGTATCCACTTAGTATTTTCAATAGCTTTTAGTGAGTTTTCTCTTAGATTGGTTTTATCCATACTTATGAACCATTGAGGAGTAGTTCGAAAAATAACTGGTTTCTTGGATCTCCAAGAATGAGGATAAGAGTGAATATATTCCTCTTCGCCTAGGAGATTTTGACAATCCTTAATCTTATCTATAATTGATCTTCCCACCTTAAAAACATGCTGACCAGAAAATAAAGGAACGCTTTCCCTATAAACTCCTTTATTATCTATAATATCAGGTATCTCTATACCAAAAGAAAGACCAAGATAATAGTCATCCTCACCGTGAGCAGGTGCAATATGAACTAATCCAGATCCTTGATCAGTTCCTACAAAGCTTCCTTCATGCATTGTAACTTTATGGTCATATCCATGGCCATTTAAGGGATGTAAACATTCGGTCCCTATCAATTCTGAGCCTCTTAAAGTTAATAACTTTTTCCAATCTTTTATATTACATTTAGTTTTAACTGTTTCAGATAAATCACTTGCTATAAGGATTCTATTTTCCTTTCTAGAAAGAAAATTCTCTTTAGAATCTATTATTTCATACAATGAATATTCTATGTCTTTACCATAAGCTATTGCCCTGTTTCCTGGTATTGTCCAAGGTGTCGTAGTCCATATTACTGCATCAGCATTAATAATGTTGTGTTTTAAAGAATCAACTATTGGGAATCTGACAAAAATAGCATCAGATCTAATATTTTTATATTCGACCTCTGCTTCTGCTAAGGCAGTTTGTTCTACAGGAGACCACATAACAGGCTTAATACCCCTATATAAACTGCCATCAAGTAAAAACTTTCCTATTTCTCTAACTATTTGCGCTTCCGCTTTATAACTCATTGTCAAATATCTATTTTCCCAATCTCCTAATATAAAAAGCCTTTTAAAATCATTCATCTGAGCTTCAATCCAATAGTCTGCAAATTCTCTACATTCCAGTCTAAAAGCTTCAATTCCAACTTGTTCTTTACTTAATCCTTTCTTCCTATAATTTTGCTCAATTTTCCATTCAATTGGTAAACCATGACAATCCCATCCAGGAATATAATGTGCATTGTAGCCTGCCATTTGCTTAGATCTATTTATTATATCTTTGAGAATTTTATTGAGAGATGTCCCTATATGTATTGCACCATTTGCATAAGGAGGCCCATCATGTAGAATGAATTTTTCTCTATCTTTGGAACTTTCTCTAAGCTTTTCCCAAAGATCTATCTTATTCCAATAATCAATCATCCCCATTTCCTTACTTGGCAATGATGCTCGCATTGGAAAGTCTGTTTGTGGCAGCAATAATGATTTACTATAATCTATTTCATTTTTTTTCATAGATGGAGTCCTAAACTTGTAAAAATTATATTAAATATTTCTCAGAGTAATGTTATCTTTCGGAATTTTTTTAAGCATCTCTTTTATAATAATACAATCTTGGTTCATTTGATTAGTTAATTCTTTGATGCTATCAAAATCTAATTCTTCCCTTATTTTTTTTATAAAAAATATCCTCAATCTTTTTCCATAGAGATCACCAGAAAAGTCTAACAAATAAGCTTCTAATACCCTTCTTTTTCCTTTAAAAAAGGGTCTTATCCCTGAGGAAACTGCTGCCATATTCCATGTTTTAGCTTCTTCTAAATAAACCCAGGCTGCGTATATACCATCAGACGGAAACATCTGCCTGTTGTATAAAAGATTGGCTGTAGGAAAACCCAAATCTCTACCTCTAGCCGCCCCATGCACCACCTTTCCTTCAACTTCCCATGGATCTAATAAAATTGTGTTTGCAGATTCTATGTTTCCACTTCTAATAAACGATCTCAAAATACTAGAAGAACATTTAGTTCCTTCTATTTCCACAGGATTTAAAACTGTTAATCCAAATTTTTTCTTATTAGCAAATTCTCTTAAAAGTATTACGTCGCCCTTTCTCTTTTTTCCAAATCTAAAATCACAGCCAACTATTATATGTTTTGCTTCTAAACTTGAAATTAAAACTTTTTCTACAAACTCTTCTGCGGTAAGTAAG
>CAYMQD010000321.1:0-2865 GCA_964392475.1 uncultured Alphaproteobacteria bacterium | reverse complement strand
TGTCTTTGTATCGATAATTGCTAAATACCAGCTATGTAATCAGCACGATGAAAGTGTAATTTCCGGGCTGAAACGATTACACCCCTATATGCCAATATTTATTGCAATAGTAGGAATTTTCTTTGGCCATTTTTATTGTTCTTATTTGATTAAAGGTGTTGGAGAAGTTAGCGAACAACTAATTGGTTTTGGTTCTTCTTGGATTTGGTCTGTTTTTTGGGTTATTACTGCTGCCCTGCTATTATTCAAAGGAACTTTCCAAAGATTAGAAATAATATTTTATATTTTCCTTATAATTTTAAGCGTTTCCTTGATAAGTATCGCTTTATGGAGTGGTCCCAATCTTGCCGCAGCAGGAAAAGGAATATTTCTACTGGAAATTCCTCAACAAAGCGGCTCATTTGGTGCACTCTTAGTGGTAACATCTTTGATTGGAGCAGTAGGAGGATCTATTGCAAATTTACTTTATCCTTACTTTATTCAACAAAAAGGCTGGATCGGTGCTAAGTATAGAAAAGTACAATTGTATGACCTAGCATTTGGAACTTTCATCTTAATTTTAATTAACTTATCTATATGGACTATAGGCGCAGAAATATTATATCCAAAAGGCATAACAATTAGTTCACTAGAAGATCTGGCAAACCTATTAACCATAGTTCTAGGAAAATTGGGAGGACCAATATTCTATTTAGGAGTCTTTGCCACTCTTTATAGTTCCGTAATAGGATTGTCTGTAGGTTTTGGCTATCTGGTTACAGATACAATTAATGTAATTAAAGATAAGAAACAAATAAAAAAAATTAAACTAGATACTAAAAATTCAAAAGTATTTAATTTTGTAGTAGCTTGGTGTTTATTTACCCCATTAATATGGACTTTACCTAACACTCCAAATTTCATTACACTAACTATACTTGCTAATGCTACTGCCGTCGTAGTACTACCAGTACTATGTGGGGGCCTATGGTATATTACTGCCAGAAATGATTGCATTGGAAAAAATTATAAAAATAAATGGTGGGAAAATATAATACTATTTTTTCTTTTTATACTTTCCATATGGGGGTCCTATCAATCTATAATTGCCGTTAAAAATGCCTTGTTTAATTGAAAAAACTAAGTTTTCTCTATATATCTCATTTTTTAAAGATTATAAAGTAGTTAGAAGTTTCTTTTAAATTTTTTTTTTGTTTTGAAAAAAAATGATTATAAAACTTTTTATTAGGACTTTTCCTTCTGCTGAAGAATGCGAATTATTTCAATCTATCCTTCAATCTAAATGGCCTAGTTTACTGCAAAAAGCTCCAGGGTGTAGACTTAGGTTATTTGTAAATAAACAAACACCGCATACATTAAATGCCATTTGGGAGTTTCCAGACGAACCTTCACAAAAAATAATTGAAAAACTTATTGATGAAAATATTACTAAATATGCCCGCTCGTTGTCTCCTAAAACTATGACAGTAAGCGGAGAAGTGATATGGGAATTATCAGATAAAACAAATTCATAAATTAGATGCTTTTTAACTCCATAGAGTTTCTCATCTTATTTTTACCTATAGTTTTAGGTCTTTACTATGCTATTGATAAATATCTAACAAAAACATTTTTAATTGTTTTTTTAATATTAGCCTCTTTTGTTTTTTATGGTTATTGGAATCCTACTTATTGCTTTCTACTTTTAAGCTCCATTATTTTAAATTTTGTATTTGGAAAGATTCTTCTTCAATCAAAAATTAACTTATACATAACTCGTTTTAAATTATATTCTATAGGAATAGCTTTAAATCTTTTAATTTTATGCTTATTTAAATATTTGGACTTCTTAATAATAAATGTAAATGGCTTATTTAATTTAAATGTAGCTATTCAAAATATCGAATTACCCCTTGCTATATCTTTTTTTACTTTTCAGCAAATTGCCTTTATTACAAGTGTATATAAAGGAGAAATAAAAGACTTTAAACTTGTTAAATATTTATTATTTGTAAGTTTCTTTCCTCAACTAATAGCTGGTCCGATAGTTAGATTCCAAGAATTCTTTCCACAGTTAGATACAAAATGGAAACATAATAGAAATATTCAAAACGTTATTATAGGAATTGTAATTTTTACAATTGGCCTTCTTAAGAAAGTTTTAATAGCAGATAACTTAGCTAACATAGCTAATCCTATATTTTTTAATCTTAATAGTGAATTATCACCTAATATCTATGAAGCGTGGGTTGGTTTAATCGCTTTTAGCATGCAAATATACTTTGATTTTTCTGGCTATTCGGATATGGCAATAGGCTTAGCTCTCTGCTTTGGAATATATCTTCCTGATAATTTTTTATCACCTTATAAATCTAGCTCGTTTAGAGAATTTTGGAAACGTTGGCATATTACACTTTCAAAATTTTTGAGGGATCACATATATATTCCTTTAGGAGGAAATAGAAAAAATAACTCATCTACTATATTTAATATAGCTATAACCATGATTTTAGGTGGACTTTGGCACGGAGCTTCATGGAATTTTGTAATTTGGGGAGGATACCATGGGTTTTTGATACTAATGGAAAAAATTTTAAAACCATTTTTAAAACTTAAAAAATTTCCAAATATTAATAATACCCTACTTATTCCTATAATATTCTTTTTTATAACTTTGGGATGGGTACCCTTTAAATGTAATAGCTTAGAAAACACCCTAACTATGATTAAAATTCTATTTAGCTTTGAAACATATCACATACTAAAACAGGTAAATTTAATTGAACCAGTTTTATTGATCTTAATTTCTTTATCAGTAGTCTGGTTTTTCCCTAATACTAGCTTAATAAAATCTTATATTATAAATATGGTAAATAAAAATAAATT
>CAYMQD010000320.1:0-2949 GCA_964392475.1 uncultured Alphaproteobacteria bacterium | reverse complement strand
GATAATCTTCCATTTATTTGTAAATGTGAAAGGAAAAAAATTTTGGTAAGAATACTACAGACTAAACGCAAAAAAAAGTTTTTATGTCTCTAAATAGTGAGCGATCTTTCGCAGATAAAAAAACTATCTTAATTCCTTTTTTTATTGTTGTTGGCCTTACCTTAGAATTCATTTTTTAATATCGATTATAGAACCAAGCATTTCATCTTTGGCTTTGATAATATTGATATTGGCTTTAAATGTCGCTTTAGTATTAATCTGGTCAACCATCTCTTCTGTGATGTCAACATTAGAGCTTTCCAGAAAACCGGAAATAATCGTCCCATTATTACCTGCACCCGGAATGCCTATAGCCGGCGCACCTGATGACGCTGATTCATTAAACAGGTTTCCACCCGCTGCGGTAAGGCCACTGGGATTAGTAAAACTTGCAAGTTGAATTTGGCCCACTGCAACAGTCCCATCTGAAGTTTTTGCAGAAACCCGACCCTCGTAACTCACACTGATTCCGTTGTTTTCAAAGGGTATATTGATTGCAGGCGCTAACGGGTTTCCACTGGAGTCAATCATTTGACCAGCGTCACCCAAACTGAAACTTCCTGATCTGGTAAAACTAGTGTTGCCATTTGAGTTGGCAATTTGAAAAAATCCGTTTCCTTGGATAGCCAGATCTAACGGATTATTGGTAGGCAAAAAGCCTCCCTGTGTGTTTACTCTGGAGATTGAATTTAAACCTGTTCCTCCAACTTTGCTGTCAACATTATTCAACTGGCTCTTTTTGAAGCCTGATGTCAGAACATTGGAAAGATTGTTAGCGCTGTTTTGAAACCTCTTTGATACATTGGTCAATCCACTAAAAACGCTGGATATAGAACCTAACATAATGACTCTCCCCTTAATCAGAAATATACAATCTTCTGATTCTGCAAGGACGGCCCGACTGGTTTTTTCAATGAAGTTAATGAAAAACTCATGGCCGTTTCATCGCAATTCGTCTGATGAAGACATTGTTTGCAATCGTTCCATACTTTTTGGGGCAAATTCATTTTATCAATGATTTTAAAACCCAACTTCTTAAAAAGTTGTATCGCATAGGTGAGAACAAAAACCGTATCGCAATTCTTACTTAATAAAGCCTGATCGATACTATGCTGAAGCATTTGAGTGGCAATGCCCTGCCGATGAAAACGGGGGTCAACACCCAGTGAACGAATTTCCGCCAGATTATCCCAACCATACTTTAGGTTGCAGATGCCCACGACTTCTCCCGATTTTTCATACACACTGAAATCTCCAATGTCTTGTTCAATTTCTTCTAAAGGACGAAACATCATTTTTCCGTCCTCAGAGTAAAAACAAATCAGATTCTGGATAGCCTGCGCATCTTCAATTTGTGCCTTACGTAACATTTAATAATATCCACTATTAAAAAAGTTTCTATATTATTATCGGCTGCAAGCTTTGCAGTATTAATGAGAACTATTAAATAGTCAACCCTTTAGCTCGAGAGCAATTTTATAAAGGGCTATCAGGTAGTTCTAACTTAAAACCGTTTAAACAAGAGCGGTTAGTAGCCTAACTGGAAAAAGAGGCAACCGGGTTATAGTGTTTTGCGGGTCTTGACTTAACGGTGCCTACCTCTTGGGAGCTAGTGAACGAGTTGTTCTTTTAGCTGGTCGATTAGGAGAATGTTGTTGATGGAAATGGCGACCTTATCTGCCATGCGTTCAAGAAACTCGGTGCCAAGTCCATTATGAAAATGAAAAGCATTGGGACTGCCAAATGCAATAACGCCTACCAAACTTTCTTGCGCTAAAATAGGGATGAGGGCTTCTGACTTGATGGGTTCATGGGAAGATAAAAACACTGCGGACTCTTTTATTTCGCCACGTAAAACTGGTTTGAGGTGTCCTTCCAGCCAACCCAAAGCAGTTTCTTCACTGATGAATTTTACTGTTTCGTCCAGTTCGCCATTATATCGTTCACGCAATCGGTCTTCCATAAAATGGTCTGAACCCTGAACCAGGCAGACAGTTACGCTGGGAATCCCAAAACGATTAGGAATTTCTTTTCTTAACTGGTCGACCATTTGTTCTAGGTTGGTACTCGTCAAAATAAGTTGTTCTATTTCGTATAAATGATCTTGAATTTTTTCGTTCGCAAGGGAGATTTTAAACAGCCATTCTAATTTGCTTTTTAAATTTTCTTTATCATCGTGGACCCGTTTGATGATGCGGTCTGCCAAACTCAGAGTACCCGTCGGTTCAATTGGTAGATCCTCTTCTTTAATTCTCTTAACCTTTCTCAAAAGGTCAGGATATTCGTTGAAAAACTCAGGGTGCTCATTGAGATATACCGCGACTTGATCTTTATTCATTTCTTTCCCTTTGAAAAATTCATCTTTATTAACGAAATAGCAATGCAATATACCATAAAGCATGTCGCCATTAAAGCTATAAAATCAATAAAAACAAATATTTAATTAACAACTGCTCCGACTAGAGCTTTTCTTTTACGGGAGGAGTATCGGGGGGTTTGGGAGGCCCTTTATGTCCACAGCTTGTGAGAGCTGTTGAAAATAAAAAAGTAATTAGCAAAAAAATGAAAGTTTGCATTAAATACCTTTTAGCTTTTTAGAAAGCCGGGTGATTTGTGAACGAACCTGTTTTTTAGCTGTTCCTCCATAAATATTCTTTCGGTCAACAGAATTATTTAGAGCAATATGTTCAAAAACATCCTTATCAAATCGTTTGGATATTTTTCGAAGCTGGGCCAAAGTTAAATCCACTAGGGTTATTTCTTTTGTCAAACAAAAGGCTACTGTTTTTCCGGTTATTTCATGGGCTTCACGGAACGGCAGCCCCTTCAAAACAAGATAATCCGCCAAGTCGGTTGCTGTGAGAAAGCCGTTGGCTTCCAGTTCTTTTTCTGGAATTGGTATGAACTTCG
>CAYMQD010000319.1:0-2786 GCA_964392475.1 uncultured Alphaproteobacteria bacterium | reverse complement strand
GAATATCAGTTATACAAATGAATAATGTTATAGACTCAGGATGTATATTGGATAGTAGATTAATAGAAATAAACAAAAATTATGATATTGCAGATATGCACAGAATTGCAGATGATATCTATCCAGAAATGGTGCTTAACGTATTAAAAAAAATGCAAAGTAATTCTTTAGATAAAGTAGATCAAAATGATTTAGATGCTTGTTATTGGCATCAACGCAAGGACTCAGATGGTAAAATTGATTTTAAAAATATGACCTCTTTAGAAGTTGATAGATTTGTGAAGGCGCTTGCAAAACCATATCCTGGAGCTTGGATTACGCATAATGGAAAAAAATTAAGAATCTATAAAACCAATATAATAGATATGAATATAAGGGGAAGCGCAGGAAGAATTTGTTGGATTCAAAATCTAGGACCTCTAGTTATTTGTTCAGACCAAGCTATCAGTTTAAATGAATATATATATGATGATGGCTCAATTCCTCATTTATTATCAGGGGATTTTTTAATATAATAATTGTCGTACTTATTTTGGCCATAAAAAATATAAATTAGATTGGTTCAATAGTTCTTGAGAAAAAAAATGGAAAAAATTTTTAAAAACCTTTCAGATGATCGAGTGCTACTTATAGGCGGTGCAGGCTTTATAGGTCATCATCTAGCCCTTAAATTAGCAGAAGGTGGTGTTTCTGTTATGGTCTTTGATAATCTTATGGTAAATAGCCTTATTAAACAGTTATACGGATTAGAAAAAAATAATTTAATTTCTAATTTATACTTAAGTTTTTTGATGGAACGCTTAGAAAAAATGAGAGAAGCAGGCGTTCTATTTTCTAATGGTGATGCTCGTATAACAAGGGATATGAATGAAGTAATTCAGATTTATAAACCGACTAAAGTGGTTCATTTAGCTGCTATTGCTAGTGCGGTAGAGGCTAAAAAGAATCCAGGTTTAAGTTTTGAACTTCAACTTAACACGTTACAACCTTTGTTGGAATTTTGTCGCATTAATCCAGGATTAATTGACCAAGTTATTCTATTGAGTTCTAGCACTGTATATGGTGATTTTGAGACACTTAGCGTGGACGAATCTACAAGACCTAGACCAAGAGGTATTTATGCTAATACAAAGTATATGGCAGAACGTCTAATCCGAACTTATTGTCATCAGTATGGATTAAATACAGTTATTATTAGGCCTAGCGCTTTGTATGGGGAGAGATGCGTTAGTAGAAGAGTAAGCCAGGTTTTTATTGAAAATGCTCTAAATGGTAAGCCATTATATTTAGAAGGTGGGGGAGAAGGAAGGCTAGATTTTACATATATATCTGATTTAATAGACGGTATAATTATGTCTATGGCCTTTAGAACAAATCAACCTGGAGGGACAGCTACCTATAATATTACTTGTGGTAATGCCAGAACAATTATGGAGTTGGCAACAATTGTAAAGAATTTAATCCCATCGGCAATATTAGAGGAAAGACCGCGTGCCAAAGACAAACCTATTAGGGGCACTCTATCTGTATCGAGAGCCGAAAGGGAAATAGGCTTTAAGTCGCAATGGCCTTTGGAAAGAGGGTATAAAAAATATTGTGAATGGTATATAGAAAATTGGAATAGAGCTAAGGCCTTACACTCTTAAAATATGAAATTTATTACTATAATATTTGCTCGAATGGACTCTCAGCGTTTACCAGGAAAGGTTCTTATGGATCTCTCAGGAAAGCCTGTTTTGTATTATGTTTTAGAAAGGGTTAAGAATATAAACATTTCTGAGGTAGTTATAGCAACGTCTACAAGAAAAATAGATGACCCTATAGTAGATTATGCTAACCAAAAAAAAGTGAAGGTTTTTAGAGGGGCATCAGATGATGTTTTGGATAGGGCTATAAAATGTGCAAAATATTTTTCTGCAAATTGTGTTTTACGAATTTGTGGAGATAGTCCTTTTGTAAGCTTTGAACTAGCCAATCAAGCAATAGAGATAATGAAAGAAAAAATTCCCGATATAGTTACTACTAACTGTCCTCGCAGTTGGCCTATTGGGAGTAGTGTTGAATTGGCTACTATTGAAACACTAGAAACGATTAAATTAAAATCTACTTAAAATATAGAAAGAGAGCATATATTTAAGTTTGCCTATTTAAATTCTCATCATTTTCAAATTGTAAATGTATTTAATCATTATGAAGGTCAGCACGACATAAGGCTGGCTATAGATACAAAAGAAGATTTAATTAGAGGAGAATGGATTTTAAACAATATGGATAGTGGGTTAGATAATTATAAGTTGGAACATGCTATAGAAGCTTATATTAAATACCAAGAACTGAAACAAAATTAGTAAAATAAATAAATTGAAAAATACTGTAATATTACTGGGCGCGGGTAGACCATCCAGAGGGGTCAATCATTCTGTGTTAGGTAAAGATCATAATAGGAAGCCTATATTAGAATGGATTTTAGATGCATTTTTAAATTCTAAATCTAACTTCATATTTGTGGGTGGCTATCAAATTGATAAAATATATAAGAAATATTCTGAAATAGAAATATATGTAAATCATAGATGGAATAATACTTCATCCGTTGCTTCTTTGTTATGTGTTCCTTTAACTATAAATAATAATTATTTTGTTACCTATACAGACATAGTCTTTAGACCTAATTTAATATCTAAGATGAATGCAACCGATGGGGATATGGTAGTGGCCATAGATACTAAATGGACTAGTAGATATGAACGGAGGACAGAAAAAGATATTTCTATGGCTGAGTGTGT
>CAYMQD010000318.1:0-10029 GCA_964392475.1 uncultured Alphaproteobacteria bacterium | reverse complement strand
ACTAGTCTCTATTATCCATCCTTGCCATTCTATAACTACTCTTCCCGGACGATCAAAAATCCAGCTGGAAGCTGATCCCATTAAAGAAATTATGGCAATGAATAAAAGAAGTTTAATCAACGTTCTGATTTAAGCTTTGCTGCAACACTTTTAAGTAGTTTTTCAGCAGCACGGTCTGCTTGTTGTCTTGCGGTGGCTTCAATTAACCATGCCGCCAAAGGTCCGTGGTACTGAGGGTCAATAGATTGAATTTGTTCTATAGCATCATTTAACTTTCCGTTTATTAGTGAGTTTTCTGCTCTTAGTAATGCGCCTTTTGCCCCTCTGATGTTGCCGGGGTTGGATCTTCTGATAGAAATTACTTCACTTATTTCTCCCGCTATTTTATCCCTCCAGCCAGACTCATTAGCTGTACGATTAGCATCTCTAACTTCTCCAGCTCTTCCAGAGAGTCTAGCCGCTAAATCAGCAATCGTTGGTGCTCCTGCATTTGCAAATCTTATAAGTGCAGGATCTATTTCTTCAAGTTCTAATCCCTCAAGGATACCTGCATAAGGGACTCCAGCGGCCAATCACTTCATTAACAAAGTAGTCAGACCGAGCTTTGCAGCAGCTTCGGTTTGGCTTCCAGAAATAATAACTTTAGTAGATTTTTTTGTATTTTTAATAACTTGTTCTAAACTTTTTTCCAAATTATTTATACGATCAGAATTTTCTTCAAATTGAATACTTTCAGGGATCATTTCATTATTTTGAAACTCTAATTTTAATGTAATTAGTTCTGAATTAATTTCTGATATGTTGTTTTTTATATCATTAATTGATTTATTTAGTTTACTGAGGTCTTCTTGTTTAATTTCTAAACTCGAAATTTTTTGTTCTAATTCTTCAGTATTAATTTTAGGCTTTATATATTGAAATATAATAAGAAACATACATACTGCAGCGAATCCGCCACTAGCCATAGCTACTACAAAAATAGTAGAACTAAAAAAACTTTTTATATTTAAAAAAGTATTTAAACATATATGTAAAAAAGATTTTATTAAACTAAGAATCCTATTTTTAATTTGTATAACTTTAGATTTAATACTATTTAAATAGTTGATACTTTTAGGCTTAGTTAATTCTTTTGGTTTAGATATATTTCTTGTATTAGATCTTTTAGATCTATTGTTGGAGTTATTTCCTCGTTTCCTGGAGTTAACCATTTTCATTCTCCATATAATTTAATCGCTAAACTTACTAATTCTTCAGCTTTAGGAGTAGAAGCAAAAAAAATATTTTTCATACCTCCCTTTATAGCTGATTTAGCTACTCTATGGCTTAAGCAAACAGCATTTAGATTTTTAAAAACAACTTTACTTAGCTGTTTTTCTGCTATTTTACAAAACGCATGCGCCCCCTTTGGTGATAATAATGCAACACAGGTAGTTTTTTGTCCAGATAACTCATCATAAGTTCTAGATGTTAGCTTATTACTTGGAAAAGTGGAATACAATATTTCTCTTCTTATCGCATACCCTTCTTTAGAAAGAATTTTAGGTATATTTAAAGATAAATCTTTTCCACCAGCAAAAATTATTTCTCCATCTATCGGATTAAGTGTATTTTTAATTTTAAAAACTAGCTTTTCAGCAGTATTTCCATAAATTTTTACATTCTTGAATCCACATTCTTGGGCTGTTTTTGCTGTTGTTGGCCCTATTACAAAAACAGGAATATTTTTAGAATTAAATCTTTTAGAAAAATATATAGCGGCATTACTTGAGGTTAATAAAATTGCTTGTGCATTTTTCTTTCTTATAGGTTTATTGTTCATGCTACGAGTAATAAGTACACTTTCCCTTAAGACTTCGAATTTATTTATACGAAGGAGTTCCTCGACTTTGCTAAATACTCTTGTATTAGTACCTGCAACTAGAATCTTATTTTTTTTTATATCCTGTGAAATTACATCATTCATAAACATAATTATAAAGATAAAATTTCTCTTGCACCATTCAAAATTAATTCATCGGCCGCATCGTTTCCAATACTTATTCCATCATAGATTCCGCCCTCCCTTTTTGCCTCTATAATTTTAGTTCCATCAATTGAAAATATTCTTGTTATTAACTGAAGAATGGTTCCATCAAACCTGCAATAGGCTGCTATAGGACTGTTACAATTTCCGTCTATTCTTTTTAACATAGCTCTTTCAGCCATAATTTCGTAATATGTTTTTATGTTGTTAATGGTTTTACAAGCTAATGCGGCTACTTTGTCGTCGTGCCTATGGACCAAGGCAATAACACCTTGTCCAATAGCTGGTAAAAACGAATCAATTGGTAAGGGATATTTAGCAAATTTTTTTAATCCAAGACGTTTGATTCCTGCCATAGCTAAAATAGAAGAGCAAGATTTAGATTTATAGATTTTTATTGCTCTTGTTTCTACATTTCCGCGGATAGGTATAATTTTAATATCTGGACGAAGATATTTTACTTGTGCTGCCCTTCTAGGACTGGATGTAGCCATAAGCGAGTTTATTGGTAGATCAGATATTTTAGATATCGACATATTGGGACTTATTAGAGCGTCTCTTGGGTCTTCACGTTTTAATACACCTCCTATAACCAGTTGAGAATTCATATTTCCTGGAATATCTTTTAAAGAATGAACTGCTAAGTTAGCTTTACCACTAATTACGGCTTGATCTATTTCTTTGGTAAAGAGTCCTTTTCCACCAATATTATTTAATGGGTGATCAATCATTTTATCTGCTGTTGTTAATATGAGGTGAGACAAAACAGCTTTATTTCCATTAAGGCTTAATAGGTTTTTAACCTGTGAAGCTTGCCATTTAGCGAGAGCGCTTTTTCTACTTGCTATTTTTATAATATTTTGTTCAGATTTGTTATTAGTCATATTAAGACATAATAACGAATTTTTTTTTTTCAGGTAAATTTTTTTATTCAGATTATATTATTTTTATGAAGATACTTGGCATAGAAACAAGTTGTGATGAAACAGCGGCTGCAATTGTAACAAGTGAAAAAGAAATTATTGCAAATAAGGTTTTTTCACAACATGAGTCGCATTCTCCATATTTGGGGATAGTTCCAGAAATAGCTGCTAGAAATCATTTAGAAAAATTAGATAATGTTATTTTATCCGTCCTGAAAGAAGGTAAACTAGGTATTAAAGATATAGATGCTGTGGCTGTAACAGCGGGGCCAGGGTTGATGGGAGGTCTTTTAGTAGGATTGATGACCGCAAAAATTATATCTTTAATAGCGGATATACCTTTTATAGCAGTAAATCATTTAGAAGCACATGCCTTAACGGTAAGGCTTACCCATAATATTGATTTTCCTTATTTATTGGTGTTGCTATCAGGTGGCCATAGTGAATTTATCATAGTTAATGATGTTGGAAATTATAAGAAAATAGGAGGCACTATAGATGATGCTGTTGGTGAGGCTTTTGACAAGACTGCAAGAATACTAGGTTTAGAATACCCAGGTGGACCAGCATTAGAAAAAATGGCACTAAAAGGAAATCCTGAAAAATATAGATTGCCCAGACCCTTAGTAGGAAGGGATAATATAGACCTCTCTTTGGCAGGACTTAAAACTGCCGTATGGAAATTAGCAGAAAATGAGTCACCATTGAACGAACTTATTATTGCAGATATAGCGGCTTCCTTCCAGCAGGCAATCGCAGATATACTTACCAATAGAACTATAAATGCTTTAAAAATGTTTCATTATAAGTATCCGGGAAGAAGTAAATTAGTAGTGGCAGGGGGAGTAGCTTCCAATAAGAAAATAAGAAATGATCTCAATGTTTTATGTAAGAAAATGAATAGCTCTTTATTTGCACCTCCAATAGAGCTATGTACAGATAACGCAGTTATGGTGGCATGGACAGGTTATGAAAGATTAAAAAGAGGAAAAGAAGATTTATTAACGGTTGGTGCTAGGCCAAGATGGCCGCTTGAGGAGATAAATTTTTGAAAAATATATCTGTAATAGGAGGTGGGGCATGGGGAACGGCTATTGCTAATACACTTATACGTTCTGGAGCAAAAGAAATTTCTATTTGGGCAAGAGAGAACTCAGTAGTAGAAAGTATTAATTTAGAGGGAATAAATAAAATTTATCTTCCAAACTGTAAAGTTTTGCCAGGAATATATGCATCTAATAATCTCAAAGATGTATTATCAAAAATTGTATTTTTAGTTGTTCCAGCCCAATTTTTGCGAGAAATTATTATTGCATACTCTTTAGTGTGTGAGAAATCTAATCAAGATATAAAAAAAATGACAGTAGTTGTATGTTCTAAAGGTATAGAGTTAAAAACTTTATCTTTAATGAGTGAGATAGTAAGAGATATTTTGCCCAACATAAATTTAGCAGTTTTATCTGGGCCCACTTTTGCTAAAGAAGTAGCAGATGGAAAGCCTGCGGCAGTTACGCTAGCAACTGAGAATGAAAAAATTGCAGAAAAAATTGCTATAGTTTTACAAAACACAAACTTTAGACCTTATTTAAGCTCTGATATCATAGGAGTACAAGTTAGCGCTGCCTTAAAAAATGTTTTGGCTATAGCATGTGGTATAGTTTCAGGGTCTAATTTGGGAGAAAATGCTATAGCAGCGTTAATAACCAGAGGTTTAAATGAAATTAAACGTTTAGGACTCGTACTAGGAGCTAAAGAGTCCACATTTTTTGGTTTATCGGGTATTGGTGATGTAGTTTTAACGTGCACTTCTAGACAGTCTCGAAATTTTTCGCTAGGGGCTGAGTTAGTTAGTAGTGAATCAGCTGCAATAACTTCTACAAGATTAGCAGAAGGTGTAGCTACTACTAGAGCTGCGAGAGAACTATCTACAAAGCTTAATGTGGAAATGCCTATTATCACAGCTATGGATAAGATTTTAAATGAAAATGCTAATATAAATTCTGTGATTTTAAACTTATTGGAAAGACCAATTAAAAAAGAGTAACTATTAATTACGCAAAAGATCATTTACAGAAGTTTTGGAGCGTGTTTTTTCATCTACAGTTTTAACAATAACTGCGCAGGCAAGTGAAGGTTGAGAAACATTCTCTGCCTTTGCTGGAAGCGTTCCGGGTACAACTACTGAATATGGAGGGACCGTACCAAAGAATATTTTTCCTGTAGCTCTATTTACTATTTTTGTTGATGCTCCTATGAATACGCCCATAGACAGCACGCTCCCTTCTTGCACAATTACTCCCTCTGCTACTTCAGATCTAGCACCTATAAAACAATTATCTTCAATTATTACAGGATTAGCTTGTAGTGGTTCTAAAACACCACCTATTCCTACTCCTCCTGATATATGGCAATTACTTCCTATTTGTGCACAACTACCTACTGTTGACCATGTGTCTATCATAGTTCCTTTTCCAATATGGGCTCCTAGATTTATAAATGAAGGCATCAACACCACTTCTTTATCTATAAAACACCCTTTTCTCACTATAGCTCCAGGAACTGTTCTAAAATTGGATTCAGAAAAATCATGCGATGTCCAATTATTAAACTTAGATGGAACTTTATCCCACCAAAAACTATTATCAGGACCGCCAGGAATTAGTTTCATGTCTGATATTCTAAAAGATAATAATACTGCTTTTTTCAGCCACGTATTTACTTTCCATTGACCATTTATTTTTTCAGCAACTCGGCATTTCCCAGATTCAAGCAATAGAAGTGAATCTTCTACTGCTTGTTTTACATGTTTGGGACTAGAAGAATTTATTTTTTCTCTAATTAACCAAGATTCTTCAATGGTATTCTCTACAACCTGAAGTTCCATGTTTTACTCCCATATTATCTTTATATAATTTAATATTCTTTTACAATATTATTAAGTATATTAACCAAGCTTTTTGATGTTATGTCGAAATTTTTTTCTTCAATGCTATTTACAGTGTAGTTTGACGAAATTTTTTTTTCATTCTCATTAATTAAAATAGTTAGCATACCCATATCTCGGGCGGGTTTTAAATTTGCTGGAATATCGTCAAACATTGCTGCTTTAGATTTATCAATATTAAATAGGTTAGTCATTTTAGCATAAGTGGTAGGGTTAGGCTTAGGTATAAAGTTAGCAGCGACAATGTCAAATATTCCGTCTATTTCATCTAATATTTCTAGCTTTTTTAGTATACGTGTTGCATGATTCGTTGATGAATTTGTAAAGATATAATTTTCTCCTTTTAATACTCTAAGTATTTTTTTGAGATTTTTATCAGGATATAAATTAGAAATATCTATATCATGAACGTAGTCCAGAAAATCGTGCGGATTTATGTTATGATTTTGTATTAATCCATATAGAGTAGTTCCATATTTTTTATAGTAAAGTTTCTGAATTTTAAAGGCTTGATTACTGTCTACGTTTAATATTTTAGAAATGTATTCCTTCATACGTATATCTATAGAACTAAAGAGGTTAGTGCTATTTGAATAAACAGTGTTGTCTAGGTCAAATATCCACTGTTTAGTATCTTTAAACACTTTAGAAAAATTAATATTATTTGTATTATTATGCACGAATTAGAGTACCTATACCTTTATCTGTAAAAATTTCATGGATAAGTGCGTTACGATTTTTACCATCTAGTATTACTGCGGCTTTTACACCTGATTTTATGGCATTCGCGCAGGTTTCAACTTTTGGGATCATGCCTCCTGACACGCTACCTGTTTTAATAAGAGATCTTAAATCTTTTACGGTAATATCCGCAATTAAATTATTGTTTTTATTAAGAACTCCTTTTACATCTGTTAACATTAATAATCTTATAGCTCCCAAGGAAGAAGCTATTTTTCCCGCAACTGTATCAGCATTAATATTATATGTTTGACCTTTTGGTCCTATTCCTATCGGTGCTATAACTGGAACTAAAGAATTATTTACAAGTATTTTAATAAAATTTGTATTTATAGAAACTGGTTTTCCTACAAATCCTAAATCTTTTATTTGTTTTTCTTTTTTACTTAAGCTGTTGAAGTTCATTGTAAGTTTGCTTGCGGTAATTAAACTACAATCTTTTCCTGAAATTCCTATAGCTTTTAATCCTACCCTACATAGTTTATTTACAATGTTTTTATTTATTGAGCCTGAAAGGACCATTTCTGCTATATTTATTGTAGCTTCATCAGTTATTCTTAAACCGTTTAAGAAATTACTTTTTATACCTAAAGAATTTAGCATAGTGTTAATCTGCGGCCCTCCTCCATGAATTATTATGGGAGATATACCGACACTTTTAATAAGCTTTATGTCTTTGGCAAAAAAAGTAAAGAATTCTTTATTTTCTATGATGTTTCCACCACATTTTATGACTATTATTTTATTTTTATACATTTTTATATATTTATGTATATCCGACTCTTTTGAGGAAGCAATAGAAGCTATATCTTTAATTTTTTTGTTGAGTTCTAGGTTCATCTTTATCTCATTTAATGCTAACTAATTATACTCGCTAGTTCTTTTCTAATGTCTTCTATACCATAACCAGTGCGTGCGCTAGTAAGTAAAATTTGGGGGTGTGCTGCTGGTCTTCTTTCTAATATTGACCTAATATTTATTATCTTTCTTGAAACTTCAGAGTTATTTATTTTATCTGCTTTTGTAAGAACTATTTGATATGAAATAGCCGCTTTATCAAGAGTTGATAGCATTTGTTCGTCATTCTTCATAATACCCCTTCTTATATCTATCAATAAAAAAGTTCTTCTGAGATTTACTCTAACTTTAAGGTAATCTAAAACTAGTTTGGTCCAGAATTTAATTTCAGAGCGAGGTGCTCTTGCGTAACCATACCCTGGTAGATCTACAAGCCATAATTTTCCAGATACATCATAATAATTAATAAGGCGTGTTCTTCCAGGAGTAGATGAGGTGTGAGCTAAATTTTTATTGTTTGTGATTGCGTTAACTAATCTTGACTTACCAGAATTTGATCGTCCTGCTATACAAGCTTCAGGATTATTACTTAGAGGGAGGTCGGATATAGAAGTACAACTTTTTTTATATATAGCTGCATTTTTAAATAATAATTTGCTTGATTTGTTCAAGGAATTTCTTTTCTAACATTAATACTTACACATTTATGAATTTGTGCGTTTAATAATAAACCATTGTTGGGCGATAGAAAGCACATTATTCCAAGTCCAGTATATGACTAAGCCAGCTGGAAAGGTAGCAAATAAGAATAGAAATATAAGTGGGAGCATCATCATCACTTTTGCTTGAAGAGGGTCAGGTGGTGCAGGATTCAGTTTTTGTTGAAGAAACATTGTTACTGCCATTAGTATAGGCCAGCCTCCTATAATTAGAAAGCCGGGAAGATCTATTGGTATCAGACCAAAAAGATTAAAGATACTATATGGATCAGGAGCAGAGAAATCTTTAATCCAACCATAAAATGGTTGGTGTCTTGTCTCTAAAGTTACAAAAAGAACCTTATATAAAGCAAAAAATATAGGAATTTGCACTAATATTGGTAGACATCCTGCTAGAGGATTAACCTTCTCTTGTTTATATAGCTTCATAATTTCTTGTTGCATTTGCTGTTTATTATCTGAATACCTCTCGCGTATAATAGTCATTTTTGGGGTTAATTGTTTCATTCTACTCATGGCTTTAAATGATTTGTTGGCAAGAGGAAACATTGCCAATCTTATGCCTACTGTTAATGCAAGTATTGCAAGCCCAACGTTTCCAAGTTTTCCTGACAACCAGTGAAGTAAATAGAATAAGGGTTTTGTAATTACATAGAACCAACCAAAGTCTACCGCCCTATCAAACATATTAATATTTAAATTAGAAGAATAATCATCAAGTAGTGAAACTTCTTTGGCTCCTATAAACAAATGTGTTTCAAATTCTGCTTTACCACTAGGCATTAGTTCTACTGGTGGGCCAATATAATCTGTTTGAAACCTATTTACAGAATCTTTCATAGCTTGAAATCTAAAGTCTATAGATTTGTCTCGTTCTGGGATTAAAGCGGCTAACCAATATTTATCTGTAATTCCAATCCATCCATCTTTTGAAGTAATATTTATAGGGCCATCGTCTATAAGATCATCATAGTCAACTTCCATAAGTCGTTCTTCCAAAACTCCTATAGGGCCCTCATGTAAAATATAAAAATTAAGGATGTCTGCTGGTATGCCTGTTCGACTTACTCTACCATAAGGATAAATAATTGATGACTGGTTACCTTTATTTTCTATTTTTTGTTTGATAGTGAACATAAAATTTTCATCTAGCTGGATAATTCTAGTAAATTTTACATTTTGCGAAGATATCCATTCTATAGTAACTGGATTTCCTGGCCCTAGTTTACTGCCGTCAACTTGGGTCCAAATTGAGTTTTTATTGGGAGTTTCCATAGAGCCGTTCGTAACCCAACCGAATTCTGCAAAATATGGTTTGGCTGTTTCAGAAGGTGAAAATAAAATAATATTTCCAAGATCTTCTATGATTGATTTTGCGTAGTCATTAAGTATTAAATCATCAAACCGACCACCGTTAAGAGATATAGAACCAGAAACTCTAGATTTATCTGATATGGCAATTCTATTACTTTCTTTTAAAGCTTCGGTTCGTTCCTTATAAGGTTGAAAGGTATCAGGCAATAAGGGTACTTGCATTTTCTCTTCATTTTGTGTTTGATTTTTGGCAAGTTTTTCCTCTGATGGGAACATTGTTTGAAAACCAAGAAGAATTATTAGTGAAATAATTATTGCAAATAAAAGGTTTTTTTGGTCGTTCATGATTTTTTTTGCCGTAAAAATGTAATTATATTTCTAGAAGACAGAGGCGTAATTGATTTAGGAACAGGGTCAAAACCGTAGCTTCCCCAAGGATTACAGCAAGCAAATCTCTTTAAAAAAAATATAAATCCCCAAAAAATACCATGTCTTTTCAATGATTCTAATGCATAATCAGAGCAAGTAGGTAGATGTCTACAAGAAGGAGGCAAACAGGGAGAA
>CAYMQD010000317.1:0-2751 GCA_964392475.1 uncultured Alphaproteobacteria bacterium | reverse complement strand
TCTATTACGTTAGCTACAGTAAAAGTTTTTCCTGATCCGGTTACGCCAAGCAAAACCTGGCTTAACTGGTTATCATTAATTGAACCTATTAAACTATTAATAGCCTCAGGCTGGTCTCCAGATGGCTTAAAATCGGTAGTTAATTTAAATTTATTTTTTTCTTTTTTAAAATGTATCTCAGGCATAAAATCTATTCTTTAATGTAAGTTCATTTATTTTTTGCGATCAATTCTCGACCATCCATTTATAGATATATAGTTACTAATCCTTTTAATAGCTCTTTCTATATTTTCTAGAGAATTAGCATATGAAATCCTCAAATATCCTTCTCCGAGTGAACCAAAACTAGTCCCAGCTATAGTTGCAATTCCCAGATCTTCTAGTAAAAAAGTTTCCATTTGCTTGGATGTAAGTCCTGTGTTTTTTATAGATGGCATTAAATAAAATGCGCCCATATTGCTCTTACAATTAATGCCTGGTAATAAATCTAATGCTTTAGTCGTATAGTCTCTTCTTTGTAGAAATTTTTTTACCATGTTATCAACATCTTTTTGAGGTCCAGTTAATGCTGCTATAGCTGCATATTGGGCAATAGAGTTTGCGCAAGAGCTTGAATTAATACCGAGTCTTTTGGCTCCTTCAACTAGCGGTTTAGGATAAATTCCATAGCCAATCCTCCATCCTGTCATAGCATATTTTTTAGACCAACCATCTAATAAAATTACTCTATTTCTCAGATGTTCATATTGTATTATAGACTTAGTATAATTGTCTTCGTATATTATCCCGCTATATATCTCATCAGATAGAATAGTGACATGAGGATGTCTTTGAAGCTCATTTGCTAACTCATCTAGAAAATTCTTTGGTAATACTTCGCCAGTTGGATTGCTAGGACTATTTAATATTAAAAGTCTAGTTTTTGAAGTTATTTTAGAAAGAACTTCGTCTAAATCTATACCTCCTTCAGTTTTAGATAATGTAGATATTGGGACTCCTTTAGCACCTGTATAATTTATGACACTCTCATAAATTGGAAATCCAGGGTTGGGGTATATTATTTCAGCTTCTGGTTCTCCAAATAAAAGTATTGTTCTCCATATTACCGCTTTTGCACCAGGAACTATAAGTATTTGATCAGGGTCAATTTTTACCCCATATCTTTTTAAAATATCATTAGCAACCACTTCTCTTAATTCAAGAATACCATTAGCTGGAGTATATCCATGGTGTCCATCTTTTAAGGCCTTTATGGCTGCATTAACTATGTGTTTTGGTGTTTTAAAGTCAGGTTGGCCTATACCTAAATTTATAATGTCTTTGCCCTTTTCTTCTAGTTTTTTAGCTCTTCCTAGTATTTCAAAAGCACTTTCAGTACCCAGACGTAATTGTTTTTCTGCAATTTTTAAAAGTGACATAAACTGACCTCTACAATAAATACAACTTTATTTAAAAAAATCCTAATATTGGACATAATAATTATTGATTACTTTTTTCAACAGGCTTAGCTTTATATAAAATAATATATGGAGCACATCCCATGTCTAGCATTATTGCAGAAAGAATGAAAACGATTAAACCCTCGCCTACGATAGCAGTTACTACAAGGGCTAGAGAGTTAAGAGCAGCAGGAGAAGATGTTATAGGTTTAGGTGCAGGAGAACCAGATTTTGACACACCAGATCATATAAAAGAAGCTGCAGTAAAAGCGATAAAAAATGGAGAAACAAAATACACTGCAGTAGATGGGACTCCTGAACTTAAAGAAGCTATATCTAATAAATTTAAAAATGATAATAATTTAGAATATAATAGTAGTGAAATAATTGTTGGTTCTGGAGGAAAGCAAGTTCTATATAATGCCTTTGTTGCAACACTAAACAAAGGCGATGAGGTGCTTATACCTAGTCCTTATTGGGTATCATACCCGGATATGGTTTTATTAGCAGATGGGATTCCCGTAAAACTTAATACAAATTCAAAGACAGGATTTAAGATTCAACCTGAAGGGTTAGAAAAATCTATTAATAAAAAAACTAAATGGATAATTATAAACTCTCCCTCTAATCCTACCGGTTCTGCTTATACTAAAAGTGAAATTAAAGATCTTGCAGAAGTAATTGAAAAACACCCAAACGTAAATATTTTGAGTGATGATATCTACGAAAAAATTGTTTATGATAATTTTTCTTTTTCAACTATAGCAAGTATAAGTGAGAATTTAAAAAGTAGGACTCTAACTGTAAATGGTGTGTCAAAAGCATATGCCATGACTGGATGGAGGATAGGATACGCAGGTGGTCCAGCATTAATGATAAAAGAAATGTCAAAAGTTCAATCGCAATCAACTTCTAATCCTTCTTCTATTAGCCAAGCGGCTGCTTTACAGGCTCTTTTAGGAAATCAGAGATTTTTAATAGAAAGAAATAATGCATTTAAACGTCGTCGCGACTATGTGGTTAATGAATTAAATGCCATAGAAGGAATAAATTGTCGTTCTCCAGAAGGAGCGTTTTACGTTTTTCCAGAATGCAGTATGCTCTTTGGAAAAAGTACTGAAGATGGAAAGAAGATAGAAACCTCCATTGATTTTGCTTCATATCTTTTAGAATCGTTAGGGGTTGCGGTAGTTGCAGGAGAAGCTTTTGGAATGGATGGCTTTTTTAGGATTTCATATGCTACCTCAGATAAAAATTTAACAGAAGCTTGTAAAAGAATTAATAAAGCGTGTATGTTTTTAAAATAACTTAT
>CAYMQD010000316.1:0-3576 GCA_964392475.1 uncultured Alphaproteobacteria bacterium | reverse complement strand
TCTAGTAGCAAAATACTTGTCCGATTCTTTTTGGCTTATCTTATTAGCAGCCCCTTCTATTCTTATTTGTTTGCGTATACTTTTCCAATGAAAACAAGCCGCAACTTTCGCGTTATTTTTAATATCACTACATTTTCTACTTAAATAATTAGAATAAAATACAAATCCTTCCTTATTATGATCTTTTAACAAAACCATTCTAGCCGAAACTTGTCCTTTAGTATCAGCAGTCGCTAGACAAAATGCTGATGCTTCATTCTTCTCATATTGTTTAGCTTCTTTAAACCATATTCCAAAAACCTCTAAAGGGTCACCATAAGAAAAAATTGACATACAAAACACTCCACAAAATTATTATATAAGGTATAATTTGATAGTAACTTTTTTTGTTTCACATAATATTGGCAATATAATGAGAATTGTTAGGAATATAATATTTTTTTCAACATTTATTTTTATGCTTTTCCTAGCATCATGCACTAGTTTGTCAGATAATGCAGCCCAAGAAAAAAATATAAGCAAAAAAATAATTTCTCAAATAGGGGCTCTAGGAGGGGCTATTATAGGATCAGTTATAGAGCAAGAAACAAGTAAGGGAAAATACCAACAAATAGCTATAGTAACTGGAGCTACAATTGGAGCAATATCTGGATCATTACTACTAGAATATCTAACTGAAAATGATAAACAAAAAGCAGAAGAAGCCTTTGAAAAAAGTTTATCGGGATCACAAAATGATGAAGTTGTGTTTTGGAATAATCCTGAATCTGGAAATAGTGGAACAGTAAAATCTTCTAAAAAAAACATTGATAATTCTAACACAATGGAAGAGTGCAGGGAATTTATACAAACCGTTAAAGTTAAAGATAAAGTTGAGAAAATTATAGGGAAGGCTTGTAGAAACTTAGGTGGTCAGTGGGTAGTTATATAAAAATTTTCCTAGTTATATAAACTGTTTATACTAAACTATATTAACTTTATAAAACATTGGACTAAAGCATATGTATAATTTAAATACTGTACTCAATAGTATGGAGTTTAGAAAATGAAAAAGATTTTAATTATAGCATGTATTACTTTTTTTATAGGATCTTGTGCTCAAATAGGAAACAAGGCTAAAAATATAAAAAATACAATATTAGAAAAAATAGATAATATTACTGTTTCAAAAAATGAAACCTCTACTGAAATAAAAGAGAATAAAAATATTGAAGGTGAAAGCTTAGCTGATAAAGAACCTATCATTTCTAAAAGACTAGAGGAAGTCTACATTAGAACCATGACCTATTGGAATATAGACTTTCGATCACTTCAGGAAATACGGGCAGGAGCCGCATGTATCTCATGGAGCACCATAGACGAAGACTTTCTAACTAACGGAAGGGTTGAAGCACTTGGATATAGCAAAAATATGGTTACTGAGAGTGGTGCAACAGAATCAGCACTACAAAGTTGTGAACGGCTTAGACTTGAACACAGACTTGAACAACGATGCGAGTGCCAAATAGTTTTGATAAATGATAAAAATCAAATAGCTAACACTAAATAGAATTTATTATAAGATATTAAAGACTGGGTATATAATATATGAGTAAAAATGTTGAATTGCAAAATTCTTTAATGCAAGGAAAACGTGGCTTAGTTATGGGCGTTGCCAATGAAAGGTCTCTAGCCTGGGGTATAGCCCAATCTTTAGCATACAGTGGAGCTGAAATTGCATTTACTTATCAGTCTGCATCTTTAGAAAAAAGGATTAGACCCTTAGCTAATAGCATTGATTCTGATCTGGTTTTTTTCTGTGATGTAAAAGATGAATCAAGTATAGACGAAACATTCGAGAAGCTGAAAGAACAATTTCAGTATATTGACTTTATCGTACATGCTATAGCCTATTCAGATAAAGATGAATTAACTGGAAGATATATAGATACTTCTAAAAATAACTTTCTCAATACTATGGAGATATCTTGTTATTCTTTTACATCAGTTGCTAAAAAAGCTCTTCCTTTAATGAGAGAAGGTGGCAGTCTGCTTACACTATCGTATCTAGGAGCTGAAAAAGTAATTCCTCATTATAACGTTATGGGTGTAGCAAAAGCAGCCTTAGAAGCAAGCGTTCGCTACTTAGCTGCAGATCTTGGAAATGACGGATTAAGAGTAAATGGTATTTCTGCCGGTCCAATTAAAACCTTGGCAGCTTCAGGAATCAGTGATTTTAGATATATTCTAAAATGGAACGAGTATAACGCCCCTCTCGGAAGAAACACCTCTCTAAAAGACGTAGGAGGAGCTGCAGTTTACTTACTCTCAGAATTAGGATCTGGCACAACTGGAGAAATAATTTATGTCGACTCAGGATACCACGTAGTAGGCATGAAAAACCCCAATGCACCAGATATATCAAAGGTATAAAAATGGCTGGAAACTCTATAGGAGAGTTACTACGATTAACAACTTGGGGAGAAAGCCATGGTAGCGAAATAGGTGGTGTATTGGAAGGAGTTCCCACTAAAATTTTAATCAATGAAGAGTTAATACAATTTGACCTTAATAGAAGGCTGCCAGGACAATCAAGGTTTGTTACTCAAAGAAAGGAACTTGATAAGATAAAAATAGTCTCCGGAGTTTTGGATGGATTAACAACAGGAACTCCTATAGGACTCATAATTAATAATACTGATCAAAGAACAAAAGACTACTCGGAAATTGAAGAAAAATTTAGGCCAGCGCATGCGGATTACTCTTATTGGAAAAAATATGGTATTCGCGATCATAGAGGTGGAGGAAGATCAAGTGCACGTGAAACAGCTATAAGGGTGGCTGCAGGCTCAATAGCAAAACAAATTTTAGGAAAAAATATATCTATAAGAGGAGCACTTATTCAATTAGGAGAAAAAAAAATAAATCGAGATAATTGGGATTGGAATTATATAAATAAAAATCCTTTTTTCTGTCCTGATCCAAAAGCATTTAATGAATGGGAGGAATATCTTGATTCTATAAGAAAATCGGGGCTTTCTTGTGGTGCTATCATAGAAGTTATAGCTACAGGTATCCCTGCAGGACTCGGAGAACCAATATATGGAAAATTAGATTCTGATTTGGCAAGGGCTATCATGTCAATTAACGCGGTCAAAGGTGTAGAGATTGGTGATGGTTTTTCTAGTGCATTGAGTAATGGATTCGATAATGCCGATGAAATGCAAATAGGAAAAGATGGGAATGTTGAATTCTTATCCAATCATGCAGGTGGAATATTAGGTGGTATATCGACTGGACAACCTATAGTTTTAAGATTTGCAGTAAAGCCTACATCGTCCATACTAAAGGAGCTTAAAACTATAGATAAAAAAGGAAACAACTCCACTATATCTACAAAAGGACGACATGATCCCTGTGTTGGAATAAGGGCCGTTCCAATTGGGGAAGCTATGGTAGCTATAGTGATAGCGGATCAATTTCTTAGAGATAGAGGTCAAATATTGGGAGAGGATCGAAGAATTTAATGGCTAACAAAAATAATTTAAATACAAAGACAAAAAAAGGTTTTTGGTCTTTAGATATTCTAGCTAGAAC
>CAYMQD010000315.1:0-9550 GCA_964392475.1 uncultured Alphaproteobacteria bacterium | reverse complement strand
TATCATAATTTTCAAATGCCTTTATAGCCGCATATTGCGCCAAAGAAGACGGAGAGAGAAAAAAATTCATGGCCAAATTCTCAAAAGGTCCCAAAAATTTTTCCGGGAGTATACCCCATCCTACCCTCCAACCAGTCATTGCAAAATATTTTGAAAAGCTATTTATAATTATTGCTTGATCATTAAAACCATATACAGTGCTTGGACATTTTTCTTCGTATGTTATGCCATGATATATTTCATCAACTATAAGGATAATATCTTTAAGCTTGCACAGCTTTGATATTTCTTTCAGCTCTCTCTCTGGCATTATTGATCCCGTAGGATTAGCTGGACTAGCTACAATAACACCCTTTACATTATCCAGCCTAGATTTTAAATCTTCACATGTTAATTGGAAGGAATTTTTTTTTCGTCCTTCAATCAACACAACATCTACTCCAAGAGATTTAAGAATATTCACATATCCAGGATAATAGGGGGTAGACATTATAACTTTATCTCCCGGATCAAATGATACTAGTGCACTAAGAAGAAAACCTCCAGAAGCTCCAACAGTTACACAAATTCTCTCATAAGGTATATGAATACCATAAAAATTTTGATAATGAGAGGAAATTGCTTTACGCAAGGAGGGTAATCCCAATGCTTCTGTATAACCAAAATTTCCAATATCCAGTCTATTTTTTGCATCCTCTCTAACTGCTTTTATCGCAGAAAAATTTGGTTCACCCACAGTCAAATCAACTATATCTATACCTTTATTTTTAAGTAGATTAGCTTGAGTTAACATTTCTATTGCTAAAAATGGCTCTATTAGAGATCTTCTAGAATTAGATAACATAAAAAATTAATCCTCAAAATAATTAGATTTAAGATATAAACTTTAGTAGTATCTTGTCGGAATGAATAATGAAAATAAAAACCGTATACTAGCCAGAATAACGACTTTACGACTAAATGTCCTACTTATTTTTATATTAATTATAAACCAAAGTATATGCCTAGCAGGACAGGTGCGTGATGCTGAAATAGAGACTATCCTTTTAGACTGGTCTAATCCAATATTTATTGCAGCAGGCTTATCTCCAAGAAATGTTAAAATATTTTTAATAGCTAATCCAAAAATAAATGCCTTCGTATCAGGAGGCCAAAATATGTTTATTAATACAGGTCTAATAAGAAATGCTGGTTCAGCCAATGCAGTGATAGGAGTAATAGCGCATGAGACAGGTCATATTGCAGCAGGCCATTTAACAAGAACTGCAGAAGTGATAAAAGAAATTAGGCAAAACCAATTTGTTACCACTCTTTTAAGCATAGGTACCATGGCACTTACCTCTATAGTAGGAAACAGACACGTGTCCTCTGATGAAGGCTTAGCACTATTAGGCGCAGGAACAGAATTCTCAAAAAGAAAGTTTCTAGCTTTTACTAGAGCTAACGAGAGAGCCGCTGATACAGCTGCATTAAGATATCTGGAGCTTACTGGACGCTCGCCTAAGGCTTTACTTGGAATACTTGAAAAACTTTATGGACAAGAGTTGCTCATTGAAGGCAGACAAGATCCATATGTCCGAAGCCATCCTTTAACACCATCGAGAATGAATCATATAAAATCCTTTATTGCACAATCTTCTTTTTCGGATATTCCTGAATCACAAAAAGAAAAAGAAAACTACTTAAGAATTGCAGCCAAATTAGCTGGCTTTTTAGAATCACCCGGAAGAGTACTAATAAATTATCCTGAAACTGACAAAAGTGTCTCTGCAAGGTATGCAAGAACAATTGCTTTTTATAGAACCCCTTTACTAACTAAATCAATGGAAAGTATAAATGCATTAATAAATGATTACCCGAACGATCCCTATTTTCACGAGCTAAAAGGACAGATGTATTACGAAAGAGGTGACCCCAAAAAGGCAGTTATTTCTTACAAAAAATCATTAGGAATACTTCCAGATCATCCACTTTTATTACTTGCATTAGCTTCAGCAGAACTAGCTATAGGCGATATTAAATCTTTAGAGGAAGCAAAAATTAGGACGGAACGAGCATTATTTCATGAATCTAACAATCTAATGGCATGGAGAATTAAAGGCAGTATTCATAATAGACTTGGGGAAACGCCAGAAGCAGACTTGTCAGCTTCAGAATCTGCAATTAGAATAGGCAATATTGAGGATGCCGAGCGATTTGCTGAAAGGGCGTTAAAAAAGTTAAATAAAAATTCACCCGCAGCACTCCGTGCTACGGACATCCTCCAATTAGTTAAGCAAATTCGAAATAACAAAAGAATATAACTTAATAAACTATACATCTAAAAAGCTTTTAAAAAATTAAAATTCAATTTAAATTACTAACTAAAATGATAGAGCGCATAAAAACCATGAAAAAAAAATTAATTAAAGCAGTTACCATACTTTTATTTTTATCTCTTACTATCCCCATTAAAGCAAATGATAATTTTAATGAAGAAAGTATTAATCAAATAGAAGGTATTATAAAAAATTATATCCTTAATAACCCAGAAATAATTCTTGAATCTGTAGAAAAATTAAGAGATAAACAAGCAAAAAAGGCAGAGCAGAACAAGAAGTTAATTCTACAAAAGTTTGAAAAACAGATATATAGTAATGATTTACCTTTTATTGGCTCTAAAAACCCAGAAATAGTTTTGGTGGAATTTGTTGATTACAATTGTGGTTACTGTAAAAAAACTCTTGGAGCTATTCTTACCTTAGTAGAACAAATACCTACGTTAAAAGTTATTTTACGTGACTATCCCATTTTAGCTCCATCTTCTGAACTTGCTGCTAGAGCTGCTCTTGCAGCTGATAAGCAGGGCCGTTACCTTGAATTCCATCAAGCCCTACTTACTGAACGCTCAAATATAGATATTAATGTATTAATTAAAGTTGGTAAGGAACTAGGTCTTGACACCGCTCTTCTTGAAAAAGATATGAATTCAAAAGAAATATATAGTAAAGTAGCTGAGACTACTAGCCTTGCGCAATCTTTAGATATTAGAGGCACCCCAACATTTATTATAGGAGATAAAATTGTTCCTGGAGCTTTAGATATTAATGCGCTAAAAAATTTAATTGAATCTCATGGTAAAAACTAATATTTATAATATTCATTATGTGTCATTTTTAAAATGTTTATTAAATAAAACATTTATATTAGCCGGCATAATCCTCCTTAGTATTGGCTGTTCAAGTAAATATGATATAGATATCAAGCAAAAAAATTACAACTTTAAGGAACTTATATCGCGACAACCAGAATTAAAGATATTAGCAGAAACAATAAATAAAAACAGCGATGATAAATCAGACCTAGAAGTATTTGCAGAAGCATTTGTGTATATAGAAGAAAATTATCTAGAACAAAAATCTCCTAAACTGCTTGCCCATGCAGCTGCTGAAGCGGTATTGCATGCTAAACCTATTACCTCCGATCAGGTTGTTCCTATTGCCCTAAAAGGCATGATGAATAAACTTGACAAATATTCAACTTACTTATCTTATAAGGATTTTAGCATAATAGAATCTAAAACTCGTGGACACTTTGGTGGAGTTGGAATAAAAATATCTAAACATGATAAAGGAGCATTAGTATTTGAAGTTATAAGTGATACTCCTGCAGAAAGAAAAGGTTTATTAAAAGGAGATATAATTACCCATGTAAATAATTCCCCTATAAATAAGAAATCTATAAAACAAATATCTTTTCAGATTAGAGGAAAAATCAATTCTAAAATAAAATTTAATATTTTAAGAAACCTTAGCGTTCACTCAGTACAAATAAAAAGAGAAAGAATATTATTAGATAAAGTCACTTATAATAAATATGATAAAATAGCATATTTAAAAATTACATCTTTTAATGAAAATACATACGAATCAATTTTTCGAATTGCAAAAAAACTAAAACCATATAACACGCTCATACTGGACCTAAGAGATAATAGAGGAGGATTGTTAGACCAAGCAGTGGAGGTTTCTGATATATTCTTAGCCAAAGGTAAAATAGTAGAAATAAAAGGACGAAAACCAGAAAATAATTTAAATTATTCTGCTGATAAATACAGTATATGCCCAAAATGTAAGATTTTTATCTTAATTAACAAAGAAACAGCATCAGCTGCAGAAATACTTGCAAGTTCTCTTCATGATAATAGTAGAGCAATACTAATAGGAGAACCATCTTATGGAAAAGGTACAGTGCAAACTATTGTTCCACTTAGAGATGGAAGTGCAATTAAATTTACTACATCAATATATATTACACCCTCTGGTAAAAGCATAAATGAAAACGGCATAAAACCCAATATAAGCTTTGAAGATGGAAACTTTAAATCACCTTTATGTTTTGACATTAAATCTGGAAACGATTTAATTTTAAAGTGTGCAAAAAAATTATCTAAATTAAATTATTCAATCGCAGAATATAAAAACTAGTTTATCAATGTTAAAATTAATATATATTAATGAATTATATTCATTTGTTGCAAATCAATATGGTGTTAAGTTATAATTTAATTTGAAGTAAAGTTAACTTACTTAAGCCTTAAAATTTGGATAATATAAGTTGAAAAATAACCTTAGAGCAGTATTGAAGACTTGGTTCTACGGAGAATTTGTTGGCATAGACTCACAAGGTAACAAATACTACGAAGCTAAAAATAATAGTGATAAGGAGGGACAACGTTGGGTAATGTTTTCAAGAAAATGTGATGCATCCAACATTTCAAGTGCATGGCAACACTGGTTAACACATTCTGTTTCTCTATCTCCATCTCAAAAAAGTAGAAAAGCTTATCCTTGGCAAAAACCAAGATTGCCCAATCTTACTGGAAGCAGTAACGCTTATCTTCCTCCTGGAAATATAAAATCAGAAGCAGGTTTAAATAAAATTAATTACTATCAGCCATGGACACCTAACATTAAAAAATCTAATGAATAATATTTTATTAGTTATAGTTTTATAAAATTTAATATAAATTTAGAGAGATATGAAATGTCTATTTTGCCAGAAAGCTCAGAAAATTTCTTGCCTCAAATTTGGAGGTCTAAAGATAAAAAACCTTTAACATGTAAGGAAAAAATTAAAATCCTTAATGAAAATATTATTGAGATAAATCAAATGGCAAATGAAGCTTTTGAAGATGGAATGCTTATGGGAGCTGATCCCAATCAAATTAAGTCTATTTTAAAAGCGGCAGTTGAAAATATCAAACCATCGCTCTCTCCTTGAAAATATTTTCTTTTATATTAATTTTACTGGTTTCTTTAGGTTACCAAACGGAAACCTTATATGCTGATAGTATTGTTCAGTTTAGAGCATTAGATAGAGTCACTGGAAGAAACTATACATTCGAAGCTCCTTTAAACTCAGAAAGTTCTTTTGGTGAATTAATAATAGTTCCAAAATTATGTTTAAAAAACCCACCAGAGAAAACTCCTGAAAGTGCAACTTATCTAATTGTCACAGAAAGAGGTAATTCTATACCCATATTTAAAGGATGGATGTTTAGTTCTAGTCCGGGTCTTTCTGCCTTAGAACACCCTGTATACGATGTATGGTTACTCGACTGCTTGAATAAAAATTAAAAATCTTTAAACAAATAATTTTTTAGGATAAGGAGGATAGAGATCTTCTTCTAAAAATCCTGGAGCAGACATCGTTAAGAAATCAGCATTATGTTGAAGAGAAGTTTCTAACCTCTTCAAAAATGTTTCCTTTAGCACCTCTTGCACTCCAAATTGCTTTAAGTGACCAGTAATAAATTGCGTATCTAGCATTAAAAAACCACCTATTCTTAACCTATCAAAAAGATGAGCAAGCGCTACTTTAGAACCATTACTCATGATACTAAACATACTCTCTCCAAAGAATACACCTCCCATTTCCACGCCATAGAGACCCCCTATTAATTCATTATGGTTATAACACTCTATGCTGTGAGCAATTCCTTTATAAAATAATTCTATATATAAATTTCTTATGGGTTCGTTTATCCAAGTATCTGCTCTTTTATTACTTGGACTAGCACAAAAATCGATTACTTGCTCAAAATTAGTGTCGATTCTGATTTCAAAAGGTCTTTTTTTAAGGGCACGCCTAAATCTAACAGGTAATTTTACTTTATTTAAGTTTAATACTCCCCTTACATCTGGATCTACCCAAAAAATGTCAGGGCTTGATCTACTCTCAGCCATTGGGAAAAGTCCCATTTTATAAGCTTCTAACAAAATGTCGACAGATATAAATGTATGTCTAGTCATTACCTAATTAAGATTCTTTATTTTTATCAATAAATCTTTCAAGCCAATGAATATCATATATTCCATTCATAAAGTCAGAGCTTTCAATAAGCTTTAGATGTAATGGAATAGTAGTTTGCATACCTTCTATTACGTATTCTTTTAAAGCTCTTCTTAATCTAAATATTGCTTCGTCTCTAGTATTTCCGTGAACTACTAATTTACTGATTAAACTATCATAATATGCTGGCACTTTATACCCAGAGTAAAGCGCTGAATCTACTCTTATCCCTAGACCCCCAGGAGAGTGATATGCACTAACACACCCTGGTGAAGGACTAAAGTCTTCTGGATTCTCAGCATTAATTCTGCACTCTATTGAATGGCCAATAAAACTAATATCTTTTTGCTTTACTGAAAGCTCCGAACCAGAAGCAACTCGAAGTTGTTCTCTTACTAAATCGATTCCTGTTATCATCTCTGTTACAGGATGCTCTACTTGTAGTCTGGTATTCATCTCAATAAAATAAAACTCTCCGTCTTGGTAAAGCATTTCTACTGATCCTATTCCTAAATAGCCAAGCTTCTTAATAGCTTTACATATTTTTTCACCCATTTTTTTCTGCATCTCTTTGTTCAACGCAGGAGATGGTGCTTCCTCTAAAATTTTCTGGTGTCTACGTTGCAAAGAACAGTCTCTAGATCCAAAATGAATGACGTTTCCAAAATTATCTGCAAATATTTGAAATTCGATGTGCCTGGGTCCTGACAAATAACGTTCTATATAAACATGATCTATTCCAAAACCACTTTTTGCTTCCGAACGGGCTAACTTCCAAGAATTTTCTAAATCTTCCTCTTTATAAGCAACTTTCATTCCTCTCCCTCCTCCACCAGCTGAAGCTTTTATTATTAATGGGTATCCTATCTCTCCTGCTATTAATTTAAGGTCTTTTGTATTTGAAATAGGCTTTGAGGACCCAGGAACTATTGGAATTCCGAGAGAGCTGATTGTATTTCTAGCTTGTATTTTATCTCCCATCATTTTTATATGTTCAGCAGTAGGACCTATAAAATTTAAGCCATGTTCTTCTACAATACTTGCAAATTGCGCATTTTCCGACAAAAAACCATAGCCAGGATGAATAGCTTCTGCACCACTTACCTCCGCCGCCTCAATTATGGAAGGAATATTTAAATAACTTTCTGCTAAATTAGGAGGTCCTATGCATACACTCTCGTCTGAAAGCCTTACATGCATAGCATCCCTATCAGCTGTAGAATGTACAGAAACAGTCTTAACGCCTAATTCATGACAGGCTCTATTAATTCTTAAGGCTATTTCACCTCTATTTGCTATTAGAACTTTTTCAAACATTTTTTAAAATTCTTAATCAATAATTGCCAATACTTCACCATATTCCACCGGACTACCATCATCTAATAATATTTTTTTTACTTCTCCTGAGTGAGGTGCTTTTACTTGATTCATAGTTTTCATAGCCTCTATTATAAATATTACGTCCCCTTTGTTTATTTTATCACCTACAGAAATAAATTCTGGGGAATCAGGAGATGGTCTATGGTATAGTGTACCTACCATAGGGGCAGTAACAGAGCCACTTACCTGTGTATCCGTTTTTTCTTTTTCTAAAATATTGTCTTCTTTCAGACGTGTCTGCATAATCGTTGTATCTGGAGTAAAACCACTTCTTAATCCTCGTGAAACCCTAATAACTTTAAAACCTTGCTTTATCTCAATTTCCGTTAAATTCTTCTCGTCAAGTAATTTTGACAAACGATCTATTAACTCTTCATCTACAAAGATGCGAGACATTTAATCCTCCAATTTTCTAACCATTATATTTTGAAAAAAAAATTTCTATAGCATCTACTGCTATTTTATAGCCTATTCCACCCACTCCACAAATAGTTCCCAGAGAAACATGAGATAAAAAAGAAAACCTTCTAAAACTTTCACGCGTATATATATTTGTCAAATGCACCTCTACGATAGGACCTTTAAAAATTTCCAAAGCATCTCTTAGAGAAATTGATGTGTGTGTAAGTGCCCCAGCATTTATTATAAGAGCGTCTACCCCTATGTTACTTTTCTGAATCCAATTAACTATTTTACCTTCAAAATTGGATTGTTTAAAATTCAAAAGATAATTTTTACTTTCTGCATACATTCGCGTTTGTTCCATTATCGAATCAAGAGTTGAAGAACCGTATATTTCTGGGTCCCTTTTTCCTAACATATTAAGATTTGGACCATTAATTAATAATATTTTTTTCATACTACATTTTCTAGCGCTTTTTTTCACCTTTGCATATAATTCATAAATATACTAGAAGTACAACTGTATTTAGACTTAACTTTAACTTTTTTAACTTTACAGTTAAATTACAATGAATTGCAAAATTTGAGCAAATAAATGATTAATATTATTTTAAATGGAGAAAATAAGTCAATAAGAACTGGACTCACAGTCCATGAATTAGTTGCCGATTTTGGCTTCAATACTAAAAGTATAGCTATAGAAATCAATCTAGAAACACTGCCTAAATCTACTTGGAAAAATACAACCCTGCAAAATGGTGATTCACTCGAAATTGTTCGATTTATTGGAGGAGGAAACCAAAAAAGTATTGGCTCAGAAGATTATTGGGTATTAGCAGGTAAAAAATATACTTCCCGACTAATAATTGGCACAGGGAAATATGATAGTTACAAGCAAAATCTTTCAGCTGCCCTTGCAGCTAAAGTAGAGATAGTCACCGTCGCAATTAGGCGTGTTAACATCTCCAACCCAAAAGAACCTATGATTTCTGATTACATAAAGCCTGACCAATTTACCTATCTTCCAAATACAGCAGGGTGCTACAATGCTGAAGAAGCATTGCGTACACTGCGCTTAGCTAAAGAAGCAGGAGGTTGTATTCTTGTTAATCTAGAGGTTCTTGGAGATAAAGAAACTTTATATCCTGATATGGATGAAACTTTAAGAGCTACTAAATTTTTTGTATATGAAGGATTTGATGTAATGGTCTTCTGTACAGTTGATCCATTATATGCTAAAAAACTTGAGAATGCAGGTTGTGCAGCTATTATGCCCTTAGGGGCCCCAATAGGATCAGGGCTAGGAATACAAAACCCTTTAAATATAAGATTAATAGTTGAAAATTCAAAAATACCTGTAATAGTAGATGCTGGTGTGGGAATAGCATCTGATGCTACTCAAGCAATGGAATTGGGTTGCTCTGCTGTTCTTATA
>CAYMQD010000314.1:0-11360 GCA_964392475.1 uncultured Alphaproteobacteria bacterium | reverse complement strand
ACTATTTACGTGATACAGTACTAAACATTCTGTCTATTTTATCGTTTAAAGCACGTAATGCAGCTTGATTTTGTTCTGCCATTGCAGCGGCTCTCTCGGCAGCTCTACGTGCATCATTCGCAGCTTTACTTGCCTCACCGGCCTTGCTCATGGCAGCATCTGCTGTTGACTGAGCACCATCAGCAGTCATTTGTGCTTGAGCAGCAGATTCAGCTGATGCGTTAGCCGCAGAGTCGGCTGTACCAGCCTGCGGTGTTTGACATGCATTTAAGAAAGCTACTAAACCAAAAATAATACTTATGCGTATTAGACTATTAACAATTTTATATATCATGGAAACCTTGCCTCCGTATAAATTTAAAGCTTCTATTTGGACCATCACTAAGCTGATACTAGAACGTATAATACCTTATAGCAACTAAAAGCAACATAAAATAAGGTATTTATATAAAATATATTTTAAAACTAGTAAGTAGATCTTCCACCAGAAAGATCAAAGGCTGCTGCAGTGCTAAAAGAACATTCATCTGAAGACAACCAACATACCATAGCTGCTACTTCTTCAGGCTGTCCCATTCGACCCAGCGGTATTCTAGATACCATATACTCTTTATGTGCATCTGTGACTTGACTAAGCATTTTTGTCTCTATTACGGCTGGCGTAATACAGATAACTAAAATTCCTGTTTTAGCTAATTCTTTACCCAGTGAACGTGTAAAAGCTATTACGCCTGCTTTTGATGCGCTATAGTGAGATGCATTTGGGTTTCCTTCCTTTCCAGCTACAGACGCAATATTTACTATTCTACCGTATTTAGCATCTATCATGGCAGCTATAACCGATTTACACATAATGAAAGTGCCATTTAAATTTATATCTATAACTCTTTTCCATTCACTTAAATTAGTGTTTTGGACTGTTGCATTTTCTCCTGCAACACCAGCGCAATTAACTAGAATGTCTATACTTTTCAATTTATCCAGGCTATACTTAACCCCTTTAGAAACTTGTTCTTCTGAAGTGATATCTGCTTCTACAGTAAAACAATTCTCTTTTAATAATTTCTTAGTATTTTCTAGTGATTCGCTAGGTAAATCCCATAAAGCAACTGTTGCACCACACCTTGATAACCTTTCGGCTGAAGCTTTACCTATTCCGTTTGCCGCTCCAGTTATTATTGCATTACGCCCTTTTAAATCTATAATATTCATTATTAAGAACCTTTTATTTAGTTAGATACAATTTTTTTGCACACTTTAATAGCTGTTAATAAATTATAATGATTAGCTTTATTTTTCCATGCTATATCAAAAGCGGTACCATGATCAACTGAAGTACGAATTATAGGAATCCCTAGTGTGATATTTACCGCTTCATTAAATGCCAATAGTTTCATAGGTATATGACCTTGGTCATGGTATTGTGCTACTATTAAATCGTATTTATTTTTATTAATTTCTCTAAATAATATATCAGGAACAATTGGCCCTTCTATATTTAAGCCAATTTTTTTAGCACTTTTAATAGCAGGGATAATTTCATTAATTTCTTCACTTCCAAAAAGTCCATTTTCGCCAGCATGAGGATTCAATCCAGAAACTGCAATTTTTATTTTTCTTTTTTTTATATTTTCTAAATATGTATTTGATTTTACAATTACTTTTAAAATTCTATCTTTCTTAACCAATTTAATGGCATTTACCAATGATAAATGAGCAGAAATATGTACTACTGAGAATCGTCTAGTATAAAGTAGTAGATAAGGATCTTTTACTCCACATAATTCTGCAATCAAACCTGTATGTCCATCAAATATATATTCAGCTATATGATGGGCTCTTTTAGATATAGGTGCGGTAACTATGTCAGTAACTTTATTTTTTTTTGCAAGGTCTACTGCTTTTACTATAGCTCTATATGAAGCTTCCCCACCTTCCACGCTAGGAACACATGGTATTATTTCGCCAGAAGAGCTTGTATCTATCATATTAGAAAAAGATATTTTTCTTAACAAATTTAATGATTTTGCAACTTTTAACAGAGATTCTATATGGCCTATTGTTATAGTTTGCTGTAAATCTCTTTTAGTCATATCACCTAAAGCTTTAGCAACTATTTCTGGTCCAATCCCAGCTGGGTCACCTATAGTTATTGCAATTGGAAGCATTTTAGTTAATTTATCCATATTCTTTTTTATCTTTTTAAAATATTCTTATACATAATGTTTTATATAAATAAAATTAAAGTTCTTTAAAAATGAAAAATAATACACTGAAAAAAAATATAATTAAAATTGCAGTAATACCGGGTGATGGAATAGGGAAAGAAGTAATTGATGCAGGTTTAAAGGTGTTAAGAAAGGCATGCAAGTTAGAGAATATTAATATAGCTTATAAATTATTTCCATGGGGGAGTAAGTTTTATTTTAAAAATGCATCATTTCTTCCTAAAAATGGGCTTGAAATACTAAAACAATTTGATGCTATATACTTTGGTGCTGTAGGTGATCCTAAAATACCTGATCACATCAGTCTTTGGGATCTTCGCTTGAAAATTTGTCAAGGCTTAGATCAATATGTAAACCTTAGACCTACAATATATTTTAAAGGGGTGAAAAGTCCACTAAGAAAAGATCTTGTTAAAAATTTAGACCTAATAATAGTTAGAGAAAATAGTGAAGGAGAATACTCAGGAATTGGTGGTAAAATTCATAAAGAGTTAGATATGGAACTTGCAATAGATACTTCTGTATTTACCAGCAAAGGTTGTGAAAGAATTCATAAATATGCATTTAATCTTGCAATGAAAAGAAACAAAAAAAAACTAACTTTAATTACAAAATCTAATGAACAACGTAATGGTATGGTGTTATGGGATAAAATATTTTATGAAGTGAAAAAGAACTTTCCAGATATTATTACAGAACGTTTATTAGTAGATGCAGCCGCCGCAAAACTAATAACTAATCCGTCTGACTTTGATGTTATAGTGGCTAGTAATTTACATGCTGATATTTTATCTGATTTGTGCTCTGCAATTTCTGGTAGTTTGGGTTTAGGGTCAAGCGCTAACATATGTCCAGATAATACTTTTCCTCCAATGTTTGAACCAATACATGGATCGGCATTTGATATAGTAAATCTCGGAATAGCAAATCCTATAGGAGCCATTTTGAGCGGATCCTTAATGATGGATCATTTTAAACATTATAATATATCAAGAAATATATTGAATGCTGTCCATAATACTTTATCTGCAGGCATTCGTACACCAGATTTAGGAGGAAATGACAATACAAAAAAAATGTTGAAAAATATATTAGATAGACTTTAAAAATTTATAGAGGTTTTTATGAAAAAAGTTTTAATTGTTACAGGGTCAAGCAGAGGAATAGGAGCTGAAATAGCCATTACAGCTAGTAAAAGTAATTATGCAGTAGTAATTAACTATGCATATTCTAAAGATATTTCTGAAAAGATAATTTCTCAAATAAAATCTATCGGAGGTGAAGGTATTGCCGTTAATGCAGATATGTCAAAAGAGAATGATATAATTAACCTTTTTAAAACCACTCAAGATCATTTTGGTTGCATAGACGCTTTAGTTAATAATGCGGGAATAACTGGAGGAGTCTCTCTCATAGAGGACATTACTTCAAAACAACTTGAAGAAGTATTTAAAATTAATGTCGCTGGTTATTTCTTATGTTCAAGAGAAGCAATAAAAAAAATGTCAAAAAATAATGGAGGCAAAGGTGGAGTAATTATTAATATTTCTTCTGTTGCTGCAAAAATTGCTAATCCTTTTACTTGGGTTCATTATGCAGCCTCTAAAGGGGCTATTGATACTTTTACTACTGGATTAGCTATGGAATGTGCTGATTTAGGAATAAGAGTGAATGCTATAAGGCCAGGTATGGTAGATACTGAGCTTCATCCTGAAGGTAGAATAAATAAAATTTCCCCTTCAATACCATTAAAAAGGGCAGGGACCACAAAGGAAATAGCTGAGGCAGTAGTCTGGTTACTTTCTGACAAGGCATCATATATACATGGGGCGTTTTTAGATGTATCAGGAGGAAGATGATAAACCTAATATAATTTTACATACATATTCAGCTATAGGTAAAGAAGACGTAAGGCCAGGGCTCTCTATACCATACAATGCTATATATCCCGGTATATTATGTTCATTAGGAGATGAAATAATAAAGTCCCCGGGAAGACTGCTCTTATTAACGACTTTGGGTCTAATACCTGAGTATCCCGGTATAAGACTGCTGTCTTTTAAATCAGGCCAGTAGTCTCTAATTGCATTATAAAATTTTTTATCAATATTTTTATCTAAGTCATATGATACTGTATTCACCCAATCAACATCAGGTCCAAATCTAACGGCACCTGCCATATCGACGGTAACATGAATGCCTAAACCAGCATTACTTGGAATTGGATATATTAAGTGAGAAAAAGGTGCTTTACCTTTTAAAGTGAGATAATTTCCTTTAGCCATATATAATTTAGGAATAGAAGAAGACTTTATACATCGAATGGTATGGCTAACTTTTTGGGCATATAGTCCTGCACAATTTATTAAATATTTAGTTTTTAATTTCATCATATTTTTATTCTTATCTGATACGACTATATTTATAAATGGATCTTCATATGACCCCTTTATAAACTTAGAATTATATACGATAAAGCAACCATTATCTTCTGCTTCTCCTAGATAAGATAGCATCAAAGAATGACTATCAATTATCCCAGAGGAAGGTGACCAGATGGCTTCAATAGCATTTATATTTGGTTCAATATTTTTTATTGCATTTTTTTTTATTCTTGATAGGTCTCTTACTCCATTACTGATAGCTTTATTCATTATTAAATCTAAATCTTTTAGCTGATCTTTATTTGTAGCAACTATTAGTTTTCCAATTTGTTTATAAGGAATACCTCTTAATTTGCTATAATTATAAAGCATTTTGTTTCCTTCCAAACAAAACTTGGCCTTTAAACTATTTTTAGAATAGTAAATTCCTGCATGTATAACTTCACTATTTCTTGAAGATGTATGAGCTCCTATTGTATCTTCTTGTTCAATAATTAGAACTTCTAAATTTTTTTTAGATAAAGCCCTAGCTGTAGCTAATCCAATTACACCAGCACCTATAACTACTGCATCAACACTATCTGTCATTCTTTAAAGGCTAGCATTGTTAGATAGTGTTTTAAAATTTATATATTTATTTAATAAAATTAATAAACTCACTAATTTCATTAATAACAGTTTCCTTTCTATCTTTATTTAAACTATGGCTACAGTTGTCTAATATTACACTTTTACAATAGCCACGTACTGTATTTTTAATCTTTTCGATCTGTTTTAATGTTCCATATTCATCTTCTTTACCTTGTAATAACAAAATAGGAACTTCAATCTTATTTAGAAATTCTTCTATATTCCATTTTCTAAATTCTTTGGATATCCAGGCATTGGACCACCCTTTAAAGGCACTCTCAACATTTTTATGGTGTTTTGAAAGCCTATTTTTTAAATCACCATTTTCCCAATATTGTAAAGCGTTTTTAGCACCCTTTACTGATAATGGTTCAACGTTCACATGAGGTGCTTCAAGGATTAATGCTTTCGTCTCAAATCCACTTCCAGCATTTATAATAGCAATAGACGCACCATCAGAATATCCTAAAAGTATCGGTTTACTTATATTAAACATTTTACAAATCTGTGGAAGTGTTTTAGTAGCCTCTAAATGCATATAATTAGTTTTTCTAGGTTTTTTTATCGGATCAGAATTACCCATACCTAGTCTTGAGTAAATTAAAATATTACAGTTTGTTCTTTCTTTTATTATTAAGGGAAGATCTTTCCATGTTGTGATAGACCCCAAACCATCATGAAGAAATATAATGGTTAAGCAATCTATACTTTTACTTGGTAAGTAACAAAATTCTAGAATATTGTTATCAATTTTTCTTGTAAAAGTGTTTTCTAAAATATTAGTCACGTAACTTATATCTCTGTATTTTTCCAGTTGCTGTTTTTGGCTATTCGTCAACAAATTCATACCAACGAGGGTATTTAAATGGGGATAACTGCTGCTTTACATGATTAGTAAGTTCTACTTGTAGCATTTTAACGTTTATATTCTTTTTACTTAGAACAATAAATGCCTTAGGTTTTATTAATGCATCTTTATCTTTTTTGCCAACAACTGCCACCTCCAACACATTTAAATTATTCTGTAAGGACGCTTCAATCTCAAATGGTGAGACATACTGACCAGAAACCTTCATCATATCATCAGCTCTACCACAGTAAGTAAATATACCCTCATTATTTCTAATGTATTTATCTCCTGTTTTTGTCCAATTTTTTTTAAAGGTATCTTTAGTTTTTTTGTCTTTTTTCCAATACGCTATTGCAGATGATGGTCCTTGGATTTCCAATTCACCTATTTCATCATTAATAGCCTCACTTCCATCATCTTTGATTAATCTTGCTTTATATCCTGGAACAGGTTTACCTGATGAACCAGGTACAACTTTTTTTAAAGTATTAGATATAAAGATATGTAACATTTCAGTAGATCCTATGCCATCTAAAACCTCAGTGCCAAGTAAGCTAATCCATTTTTCGCATAAATGTGCCGGTAATGCTTCACCTGCAGAAATAGATACTCGTAACGATTTAAATTTACATCTTTCAAATGTTGAATTTAAAATCGATGCATAAAGTGTTGGAACCCCATAAAATATAGAAATATTATATTTATTTATTATATTTGTAACCTTTTCTACAGTAGGCCTATCTTTCATTAATACGGATGTAGCTCCAACACTCATTGGAAATGTCAATGCATTTCCCAAACCATATGCAAAAAATAATTTTGCGGCAGAAAAACAAATATCATCAGCATGAATATTAAGGACTTTTTTTGCATAAGTTTCGGCGGTAGCAATTAAGCTTTTATGAACATGTAAAGTTCCTTTAGGAGATCCTGTTGAGCCAGATGAATAAAGCCAAAAACAAACTGTATCTTTATAGGTTTTAGCAGGGTCTATATTATCATTACTTTTAACATTAGTTAAAGATTTCAAATCTATACACTGATTAATATTTGATGAATCTTCATCACATATTAGATAAAAATCTTTTCTAATAGTTTCTTTTAAAGTGATAAATGGTTTTAAAAGATTAAAAGAAATTATAGCTCCTTTTGCTTGAGAATCTTTTAATATATATTCATATTCTTTTAAAGGAAGCATAGTATTTATGCATATAGGAATTACTCCTGCCCATATAGCTCCCAAAAAACATACTGGAAAATCTATGGTATCATGTAAACAAATAATTAATCTATCATTCTCACGGAATCCTTGTTTTTTAATATTTTGCGCAAAATTTTGGACTTTCAAATACAATTCCTCATATGAAATAGTAGTTTTATAATCAATGAAAGCAGTCTTTATTTTATTATTTTTAAGATTTCGAGTTAATAAATCATAAGCAGCGTTATACTGGATCTTATTATTTGCTTTCATTACTACCTCTGAGACCCTTAATTAAATTAAATATATTATCTTTAAACCAGATTACTGCAACTTCTTCAGGAAGTGTACCATCAGATGCATCATGGTAAAAAGGTTTTCCAATCCTTTTAGCACTTAGAGAAAATAAAAGTTTGTCAAATTTTTTTCCACCAAAAGCAAATGTGTCCTTGTATGTAGTATCACCTAGACCAAATAATGCATAATTTATATGTGATAGATTAGGAGATTCTATCTTTAGAGTATTATAGAAATTTTGAGAATTGTCTGGGACATCTCCTTGACCGTATGTAGAAGAGCAAATTAAAATTGGAGTCTTACAATTAGATAAATCTTTTAAATCAAGATTTTCCATTTCATCTATAGAGATATTTATATTATTTTCTTTACAAAATTCTCCTATATCTTCAGCAACCATTAAAGCTGTACCTGTCATAGTTGCTACTAAAATTTTTAAACCAACCTTTGAAGTCATTTACCTCTCTAATTAAAAATATTTACATTTAATTAATATATGTGCATTATAATGCATAAAAAATAACATTTAGTAAAAGCAATGTAAATGAATAAAATTTTAGAAACAAAAAACACTTTATCTAGCTATACAGCCATAGAGAGGGAACACACTAGATTATCAAATTTAGGTTCTATAGTAAAAAGTTTTAGGTCTAGAAGAGGAATCAGTAGAAATATATTAGCAAAAAAATCAGGCATATCTCTCAGGTATTTGGCTCAGCTGGAATCTGGGAATGCAAATCCTACAATTACTATACTAAAAAATATATCTCATGCACTAAATATAACTTTATCTGATTTGATTTTTGTTTCCGATAAGAAAACTAGTAATTTAAATTTTTTTGAAAATAAATTAAATAAATTTTCATCTCTACAAATAAAGAAGATTACTGATTTAATAAATCAATTTCATAAGGAAAATAATTTAAAGAAAAACAAAAACAAGATTGCATTAATTGGCCTAAGAGGTGCTGGCAAATCTACATTAGGAAGTATGTATAAAGAAGAGTTTAGGTATCCTATTTTTGAAATTTCTCACGAAATAGAAAAAATAGCTGGAATGAATATGAATGAAATTATAGAGCTAGGAGGCCAGGGAATGTATAGAAGGCTAGAATATGATACCATTCAGACTCTATATAAAAAAAATAAAAAACTGCTAATTCTTACTGGAGGCAGCGTAGTTTCTGAAAAAGAGACATATTCTTTTGTTCTTAACAACTTTTATACAATATGGATTAAAGCCAGTCCTAAAGAACATATGGAAAGGGTAATTAAACAGGGGGATTTAAGGCCTATGGGTTCAAACCCTAGAGCAATGGAAGATTTAAATAATATATTAAAAGAAAGAATGGATTTATATTATAAAGCTGATCACATAGTAGATACAGAAAATAAAACGATAGATGAATCCTACAAATTACTTAAATTAAAAATAGAACGTCTTATTGATTAATATTATATGCATTATAATGCATTTTGGAGAAAAAATTTGATCACATATAGTAAAGATCCTGATGATTATAAGCACTGGAGCATTGATATATCTGATATTAAAGCCACTTTATATTTAGATGTATCAGAGAAAGATGGAATTAAACCTGGATATGACTTAAAATTAAACTCATATGATCTAGGTGTCGACATAGAATTAAACGATATAATTCAAAGAATTCGATTTGAACAACCTCAAGTAAAAGTAGTGATTATTACTTCTAAGCAAGATAAAAACTTCTCAGCTGGTGCCAATATATATATGTTAGGTAAGGCAAATCATTCATGGAAAGTAAATTTCTGCAAGTTTACTAACGAAACACGTAATGGGTTTGAAGATTCTAGCAACTCAGGTTCGTTAAAATTTATTGCTGCGTTAAACGGTATATGTGCAGGAGGTGGTTATGAAGTTGCACTTGCATGTGATGAAATTATCTTAGTTGATGATAGATCTAGCACGGTGAGTTTACCTGAAGTCCCTTTACTGGGAGTTTTACCTGGTACTGGTGGTCTCACTAGATTAATTGATAAAAGAAAAGTTAGATAAGATTTAGCAGATATATTTTGCACTAATGCAGATGGTATAAAAGGTAAAAAAGCTGTTGATTGGAAATTAGTAGATTATATTGCACCACCGTCAAAATTTTCTACCTTTATTGATGAACGCGTATCAAAACTAGCATCAACTGTAAATATTAGAGACGGAATAAAAGGTATCAAGCTTAAAAAATTAATAAGAAATATAGATGAAAATATAATTACTTACGAATATATATCTGCAACTCTTAATAGAAAATCTAGAGTAGCTGATATACTTATATTAGGACCAAATAAAAACGATGTTGTTACCTTAAAAGAAGCGCATAGTTTGGGTTCAGATTGGTGGCCTTTAAAATTTACTAGAGAGTTAGATGATTTAATACTTCATTTAAGAACTAATGAATTAGAAATAGGCCTATTTTCAATTAAATCTATAGGAGATAACGATACTCTCCTACAAATTACTAAAATTTTAGAAACATATCATAGAGATTGGTTTATTAATGAAACAGTAGGTTTCTTGAGAAGAACTCTATCCAGACTTGATATTTCTTCAAGATCCATCTTTACTATAGTTGACAATAATAGTTGCTTCTCTGGAATATTAGCTGAGTTGTTATTTTCAGCAGACAGAACATATATGTTAAATAATGCATTAAATAAAAATGAAGTTAAAGGTCCAAATATCTCCTTAAGCAGATTAAATTTTAAATCACTTGAAATGGCTAATGGAATTACACGTCTACAAACTCGCTTTAATGATGACACCAAGAAGCTAAAATCACTAGAAAAATTGATTGGTAAAAATCTCTCTGCAGAAGAAGCATATAAAGCAGAACTAATTACTATGATTCCTGATGAACTAGATTGGAACGAGGAAATAAGATTAGGTGTTGAAGAAAGAACTGCATTTTCTCCAGACGCGTTAACTGGACTGGAAGCTAATCTCAGGTTTCCTGGAATAGAATCTTGTGAAACTAAAATTTTTGGTAGATTGTCCGCATGGCAAAATTGGATATTTAATAGGCCAAATGCAGTTAGTGAAAAAGGTGCTTTAAAATTATTTGGTACTGGTACTAAAGCTAAATTTGATAATAAAAGGGTGTAAAGATGGGTAATTTTAACTATCAAGAAAGAATCCCTAACAATGTAGGTCTTAGTAACGATTTGTCATTGCAAAGGGCTCTTGAACATTGGCAACCAAAATTTAAAAGCTGGTGGCAAGAAATGGGACCAGAAGGATTTCAAGAATCTGACATTTATCTAAGAACAGCTACTTCTGTTGACTCTGATGGATGGGCTTCTTACGGAGTAACAAAAATGCCAGATTATAGATGGGGTATATTTTTAAATGAAAGAAATCCTGAAAAAAAGATTGGATTTGGAGATTTTCATGGAAAAGATGCTTGGCAGCAAGTTCCTGGAGATTTTCGATCAGTACTGCGTAGACTTATTGTTACGCAAGGTGATACAGAACCGGCATCCGTAGAACAACAAAGACGGTTGGGTAAAACATGCCCATCGCTATTTGATTTAAGAAATTTATTTCAAGTTAATGTAGAAGAGGGAAGGCATCTATGGGCTATGGTATATTTACTTCATGCTTATTTTGGAAGAGATGGAAGGGAAGAAGCAGAGGAAATATTAGAGAGGAGATCTGGTAACGAAGATAACCCAAGAATCTTAGGAACTTTCAATGAACCAATAGAGGATTGGTTAAGTTTTTTTATGTTTACATA
>CAYMQD010000313.1:0-5418 GCA_964392475.1 uncultured Alphaproteobacteria bacterium | reverse complement strand
TATTCGTTTCATTATTAAATGAAAAAATAGAATTTTCTCTTACTTGTGCACCTAGTAATCATGAGGCTTTAAGTTCTTCCATACCAGGAAGATCATTTAAGCTAGATAAAGCGAAATAGTCTAAAAAATTAGTAGTAGTATACCATAATGAAGGTCTACCTGGCACACGTTTTTTTCCTTTAGGTTCTACCCATCCTTCAGCAATTAGAATATCTATTGTACCAGTGCTTGAGCTTACACCCCTAAGATTTTCTATTTCAGGTCTAGTAATAGGTTGATGGTATGCAATAATAGCCAAAGTTTCAATTGCCGCTTTAGATAATTTTCTTTCCTTTTTACTTTGAAAACTTATATCATCAGATAGATCTGGAGATGTTCTAAAAGACCAACTATTAGCTGTTTTTGTTAATTCAATTCCTCTTCCTTCATACAATTTTTTTAGATTAGATAAAATTAGTTTAATATTTATTCCCTCAGGTAAATATTTAGATAGAATATTTTCAGAAATTGGTTTCTCAGTAGAAAATAAAACAGCTTCTATAATTCTTTCATTTTTACTAATCTGAGAGTCCAGTAATATGTCTTTAGTTTTAATATTTAGCATAAAAAGTTCCAATATTCATTTATTTTTTAAAAATATTTCGCCAAAAGGCTTTTCTTGTCTAATTGAAATTTCTCCTTTACGAGCCAATTCCAAACTTGCTGTAAATAAAGAAGAAATAATTGAATTTTTATATATTTTATTTTTTCGAGTGTTTGTTAATTTGGGCATAAAAAAATTTAACGAGATCCAATTTGTTATATTAGCTAAAGAAAATTTCATATGTTCTAAGGCTTTTTGCACCGACCAAAGGTTAGATTTAGGATAAATAAGCGTACGTGAAAATTTTCTTTTAGAAACATCAGAATACGTTAATAAAAGATCCCCAATTCCAATATTATAGGGTAAATGCTTTATAGTAGTATAATTTTCTATAAAATCTATACCTCTTGGATATCGATTTATACCTAACAAGGGTCTTTGAAATAATTTAGTTCCAGATTCTCTCATAGAATCAAGTATCTTTAAACGTCTAGACAGAGTTTCTGCCATTTCTTCAGCAGAAGTTTCTTTATCGTTATCTATCTCCGGAAGAAGTAGTTTTGATTTTAAATATGCCATCCAAGAAGCCATGACAAGATAATCTGCTGCTAATTCTAAACTAAGACTTTTAGATTGTTTAATAAAATTTAAATATTGTTCTGATAGTTTTAGGATAGATATACATGAAAGGTCAACTTTTTGAGATTTAGCCATTGCAAGAAGTAAATCTATAGGGCCTTCAAAACCCTCTAAATCCAAAATAAACTGATGCCCTAGAGGGAATGATTTATAATCTTCTTCAAAATCTATTTCTTTTAGTGATACCATAATACTGATGCTCAGTAAGATAATTTATTTTTACCATATATTCACATATTTTATTCAACTTATACTACATTATGTGTTTAAAATATAAAAGGAAGAAATTATTTATATTTAAATATACTTAATCAAGTACTCATATTATATTTATTTATCAGCATTATTTAACCACAAGAATGATTTATTTAGTCTATTAATACCATCTTTGTCCATAAAACCAGCCCCATCAACAGCCTTGTGTGAATTTTCTAATATTCCATCACAATGCAAAACTATATCGCATCCTGCTTTACGAGCTTTATTAGAAATATCAAACACATCACCTTTTAGAGCTTTCATACATACATCATCAGAAATTAATAACCCATTAAATCCAATCTCATTTCTAATAACATTTTTGATGATTATACTAGATTGAGTAACGGCTTGATCATCAAGTTCTTTCAACACTATATGAGCTGTCATAGCAACAGGCATATTATTTAATTTTTTAAACGGCTTTAAGTCTTTTTCGTAATCGTTAGTTTGTGTAGATATAACAGGTAGACCAATGTGGCTATCTATATTCGCTCTACCATGACCAGGTATATGTTTTATTATAGGTATTATACCTGCTTTTTTAAAAGATTTACATACCTCATAAGCTAAGTTAGCAACTATATCAGGGTTTGAGCCAAAAGATCTATTACCAATAACTTGGTTGGCTGAATGAACATACAAATCTAATATAGGAGCACAATTAAAATTAATACCTAACTTCTTTAATTCGTATCCTAAGCTAAAATAATTATTTTGCACTAAAGTTATAGCTTTATTAATGTTCTCAATTGCTATATCACCAAAGTATTTTGCTGGGGGATATTCAGTAAAGTTTGGATGCCTTAATCTAGCAACCTTACCTCCTTCCTGATCTATAAGTATAGGAGCATCTCTACCTAAACAGTCTTTGATTTGATTTGTCAAAGATATTATTTGTTGAGCATTTTTAATATTTCTTTTAAATAAAATAACTCCCAAAGGGTTACTGTTTTTGAAAAATTTCATCTCTTTTATAGATAGTCTTAGTCCATTTATACCAATAATCGCTGCACTTCTAAGGCTCATAACAAGGTGTTAATTACAATACATGATTGCCCAGCTTGTTTAAATAAATCGCATAAAACTTTTGGATTATTTATATTACTAGGAATAGCACTTTGAAGCCTGTAGAAAGTCCCTTTATCCTTAATAGTTACTTCAGTAATTATAGGTTCAAATTTGTTCATTAATTCTGGGTATATTTTTTTAAGGCGCGTCCATTCTATTTCAGCAAGTTTTTGTGACTTTAAAGATGCCAATTGTATAACTAGGCTTGTATCTTTTTTTACTGTATCGCTAGTATTTAAAGATTCAACTAAAACTTCATCATCGGATAAAACTATATTATTATCTCTATCAGATTCATTATTGCTACTTTTAATATCTTCGCTAATTTTTTCAGATCCTACCTCATTAGATTTATCAATTATTGACTCTACTTGATCAATATTAATATCTGAAGCATTTTGAGTAGCATTATTTTCAAGCTGATTGTCTTCAATAATTTGATTGGATTCAACCTGATTGTCTTCAATAATTTGACTGGATTCAACCTGATTGTCTTCAATAATCTGATTGGATTCTCCCTTATTGTCATCAATCTGATTATCTAAATTTATTAGTTCCCCACTATTATCTTGAGAGTCTAGTTCTTGCGTAAGCGTGATAGTTCTATTAGCATTTAAAACACTCAATATCTCGGATGGAATATTTTGAGTATCGTCTTTTACATTTTCATTATTTAATGCATCTTCATTAACCTCTTTGGAGGTAGATAAATATTTTGAATCTTCGGTTTTTTTATCAGAACCCATGAGATTTTCTTTGTTATTTGAATCGTCAGCCTTAGTATTAGATTCAGACCAAATTGGACTATCTTTATTCTTAAAAGGCATACCTCCAGATTCCTCAGGTCTTGCCTTTATATTATCCGAAGGCGCAGAAATAATTGGGATTTTTTCTGAAACCAACTTACTATTCAAAGCTAATTCGACCAAATCAAAAACCCATGCCAAAGCTATTAAATTTATAAGAGTTAAGAAAATTAATCCCCATTGCCAACGTTTAGTTGATTTTTGAAGCTTTTGAAGCTCCTTATCTACTTGAGAATAATTTACTGAACCTTCTTGAGACTCTTGATTCATTACATTTCCTCTAATGGATTCACACCAAAAATATGTAAACCTGAAACTAATACATGTCTAGCAGATTCTAATAATGCTAAACGTGATTCTGATAATTCTCTATTATTATTTAAAATAACTTTTAAGTCTTCTTTTTCTTTTCCAGCAGCCCAATACCCATGAATAGCTGATGACAAATCAAACAAATAAAAAGCTATGCGATGAGGTTCTCTATAATTTGTTGAATTTATTATAATCTTAGGCCATTCACTTAAAATTTTAATAATTTTAAGCTCTAGCTCATGGTCCAAAAGATTTAAATTAGCAGAAAAAATATTATCTAGATTTATCCCTTCTTTTTTACACTTTCTTTTAAGTGAAGATATACGTGCGTGCGCATATTGTACATAAAATACAGGATTATCTTTAGATTGTTCTACTGCTTTGACCAAATCAAAATCCATTGGAGCATCATTCTTTAAAGTCATCATCATGAATCTAGTGACATCTTTACCAACTTTATTTAATACTTCTCGCAATGTAATAAATTGCCCTCCCCTTTTAGACATTTTTATTGGTTGACCTGCTTCTTTTAAATTAACTATCTGACAAATATTTATAGAAATAGATATTTTCTCATTAGTAATAGCTTTAACTGCAGCAACTATTCTTTTAACATAACCACTATGATCCGCACCCCAAATATTAACCATCTCTTTGAATCCACGTTCCAATTTATTAAAATGGTAAGCTAAATCTGCAGCAAAATAGGTCCAACTGCCATCTTTCTTTTTTAGAGCTCTATCTATATCATCCCCAAAAAGAGTTGATTTAAATAGCAACGTAGTTTCAGAACTAGTGGGGGTTCCAGTTCCCTTACCTTTTGGAGAGGGAAGAATGCCAGTATATACAAGGTTTTTCTTTTTTAAAAGTGTGAATACTTTTTCTATATTTCCTTTTTGTTTAATTTCTTTCTCAGATGTAAATACATCATGCATTACACCTAGTAACTTCAGGTCTTCTTTTATTAAATCCATCATATCATTGATAGCATATAATCGACATATATCTGACCAACTGTCTTCGTTCGACTGTAAAACATTTATATCTATATTTTTAGCCAGTCTTTTACCTGTAGGTATTAAGTAATCACCTGGATACATATCATCATCCATTGGATATATATTTTTATTTAAATGTTCTAATGCTCTATACCTGACGGAACGAGAAAGAGAACGTATTTGTCCTCCATCATCATTGATATAATACTCTTTAGTAACTTTATAACCTGTAAAAGATAAAAGCCTAGCTAAAACATCCCCAAAAACTGCCCCTCTTGCATGTCCTATGTGTAAAGGTCCAGTTGGATTAGCTGATACATATTCTACATTTATTTTTTTTCCGTTACCTATATTAGTTTTACCAAATTTTAATTTTTCTTTTAAAATAATTTTTACAATTTCTTTCCACTTATATTCTTCTAGTTTTAGATTTACAAAACCGTTACCAGCAACTGTTGCAGAAGAAATATAATCTACATTTAAAGGTAAATTTTTAGCTAATTTTATAGCAAATTCTTTACTGGATATATTTAAAGGTTTTGCAACTATAAATGCTGCATTAGTAGCAATGTCACCAAAAGCTGTATTTTTTGGCTTTTCAGTAGTTATACGATTTAGATAGGATTGTTGAATTTTAGGCTCTTCACTAATAACGTAAGATAAAATAATTTTTCTGATTTCCTCAAATATATCCACTATTTATACCTTATTTATTATCTTAAATATTAACTATTTTTAAAAAGTAGACTCT
>CAYMQD010000312.1:0-4916 GCA_964392475.1 uncultured Alphaproteobacteria bacterium | reverse complement strand
GAGTAGCTATATTTTTTAAAAGTAAATTTGATTTTATTCTTTCTATTGGGTCTCTTTCTTCTCTAGTACGTTGAATTTCTTCTCGACTCCTATATTTTCCTGGATCAGACATAGAATGTCCTCTGTATCTATACGTAAGCATTTCTAAAATAAGTGGGCCTTTTCCATTTCTTACCTCCGCTGCAGCTTCTATACCCGCATCCCTTACTGCAATAGGATCCATGCCATCTACCTGCATTCCTGGTATACCAAAAGATTCACCATGTCTAAATAAATCTGATACAGCACTAGCTTTTTTTACAGAAGTCCCCATTCCATATTGATTGTTTTCTATAATATATAGAGCGGGAAGTTTCCATAAAGCAGCCATATTAAAAGCTTCATAAACTTGGCCTTGATTTGCAGCACCATCTCCGAAATATATAACTGAAATACCATCATCCTTTAGATAAGAATGTGAAAAAGCAAGGCCCGTTCCTAAAGGTACTTGAGCACCCACTATTCCATGTCCACCATAAAAATTATTCGTTGGATCAAACATATGCATTGATCCACCTTTACCTTTCGAAACTCCTGCATCCTTACCTAAAAGCTCAGCCATTACGTATAGAGGATTACTCCCTCTAACTATCATATGTGCATGGCATCTATAGGCAGTTATAACTGAATCTGTCGGTTTTATTGCATGTTCTAAGCCAACAACTACTGCTTCTTGTCCAATATAAAGGTGACAAAAACCTCCTATTAATCCCATTCCATACATTTGGCCAATTTTTTCTTCAAAACGTCTAACCTGAAGCATTTCTTTATAAAGAGTTAGCATTTCAGAATTATTCACTTTTAAAGAAATTGTTTTGTCTTTTCTTTTTCTGAATAATCTAATTTTTTTTCTTATAGGTTCATCAGCAGAAGGTATATCTTCCAAACTTATACCTGGAGGTAAAAAATCAGGCGGAATGCTAAGACCATCTTGCAAGGCACATCTAGAAACGGCAATTCTCCATTTGTCCGGTATACCTTGGTTTTTCCACGCATATACAGCTTTTTCACTTATTTTAGTTCCAGTTAATGCGTTTAATCTCTTGGTAAGCTGTCTACCACCTTTTAATTGGTCAATTAGTTGTCCATGTGTAGAATTTAAATCCATAAAAGAAAGAATAAACTATAAAAATAAATCTTCAAGTAAATTTAATGATATAAAGAATAATAATTCCATTAATAATAGAAATTAATATTTTTTAGATTCATATATTATTATTTCATTATTATCTGATTGACCTAATATGTATCTCGCTTTTTTATCTAACATATCCAAGTCTATACTTTCTAATAAAAGACCAGAAATCTTAGATTTTAGCGCTCTTTTCTCAATTTCATATAGAATATTTTCTTCAGTTAGACTTTTTAAAGTTTTTATTTTTTCTGGCCATTTAGCTAGTAGCATACCTGAATTAATCAGGTGATAGAGAAGATAACAAAAAAGCGCTAAAAAAATGGCTCTATATGATCCTTGTTTAAACTTATGTAATAGTTGAGCAAGTAATTCCATTGAACCTTTAAAATATAATTTGACTTAAATAATTTTTAAATTAACAACATTTCATATTTAGTTTATTTTAAGAGGCCTTTTCCTATATATATGGAAGTGCCTCCTAGTTCATTCTCTATTTTAAGCAAGCGATTATATTTTGCAACTCTTTCAGATCTAGATAAAGAACCTGTTTTTATTTGGCCACTTGAAGTAGCTACAGCTAGATCTGATATTGACACATCTTCTGTTTCTCCAGACCTATGCGAAACTACCGTTCTATAGGAAGAGTTTTGAGCAAGGTTAATAGTTTCTAAAGATTCGGACAGTGTTCCTATCTGATTAAGTTTTATAAGTATTGCATTTGCTAATTTATTATTTATACCATTTGCTAATCTCTCTTCACTAGTAACAAATAAATCATCACCAACTATTTGAATGTCTTCTCCTAAAATTTCAGTTATTTTTTTCCACCCTTCCAAATCATCTTCTGATAAAGGATCCTCAATAGAAAATATAGGATATTTTTCAACATAAACTTTAAAAACATCAATCAACTCATCACTAGATAGCTTTTTGTTATTAATACCAAATTTATAACAGCCATTATTAAAAAAACTTGAAGCTGCTATATCTAAGGAAATAAAAAAATCTTCTCCAACTTTATAGCCAGACTTTTCTATAGATTTAACTATATAATCTAGAGCCTCCTCGTTGCTGTTTAAATTTGGGGCAAAACCTCCTTCATCTCCTTTAGCGTTAGAATATCCTTCAGCAGATAAAAGTCCTTCTAAACTATAAAAAACTTCGGCGCTCCATCTGATAGCTTCTGTAAATGTAGAAGCACCTACAGGCATTATCATAAACTCTTGAATATCTAATGAATTATTTGAATGCATACCTCCATTGATAATATTTAACATAGGAACTGGAAGCACATTTGCGTTTACGCCTCCAATATATCTATAAAGTTCCAGATTATGCTCTTTAGCACTAGCTCTAGCAATAGCCATACTTACACCTAAAATAGAATTGGCACCTAGCCGGCATTTGTTTTTTGTACCATCTAAATCACAAATTACAGAATCTATGGCCTTTTGATCTGTAGACTCTCGGCCAGACAAAGTATCAAATATTTCGGTATTGACAAACGATATAGCCTTTTTGACACCTAAACCAGCATATCTGGATAAGTCATTATCTCTAAGTTCAGTCGCCTCATGCTTGCCTGTTGAAGCCCCCGAAGGGACTGAAAAAAGACCTTTAAAACCACTTTCAAGTATAACCTCTACCTCAAGGGTAGGACGCCCTCTACTATCAAGAATTTCTCGCCCATTTATATTCACTATAGCTGACATTAATCTATTTCCTATGTCATTTATTCTTAGCTAAATTATCAAAAGATAACAACTGTTCTATTAAAATTTTAAAATTTGATAACGGTATCATATTTGGTCCGTCACTAGGAGCCTGATCTGGTTTTTCGTGGGTTTCTAAAAATACTCCGGCAACACCTATTGCTACTGCTGCTTTTGCTAAAACTTCTACAAATTCACTTTGACCACCACTTGATGTCCCATGGCCACCAGGTTGTTGAACAGAATGCGTTGCATCAAATATTACAGGCCATCCAATCCTCTTAAGGATGGGTAATGATCGCATATCTGAAACTAAAGTATTATATCCAAATGAAACACCTCTTTCACATAACATTATCTTACGACACCCAGCATTCTCTAATTTGTCTGCAACATTTTTCATATCCCAAGGCGCTAAAAATTGACCTTTCTTAACCATAACTGGCTTATTTGTTTTTGCTGCAGAAATTAAAAGGTCAGTCTGTCTACATAAGAAAGCAGGAATCTGAATAATATCTACTACTTTTGATATTGCTTCACATTGATAATTCTCATGAACATCTGTGATAATCGGAACATCAAATTCCTTTTTTAAATCATTAAATATAGTTATAGCTTTATCCATACCTATCCCTCTAGCACTTTTCATGCTAGTTCTATTGGCTTTATCAAAAGATGTTTTGTATACAAATCCAATATTAAGTTCTTCCGAATAATCCTTTAGCTTACCGCAAACATCAAAAGCATGATCCTTGCTCTCTAAGGCACAGGGACCTGCTATAATAGATAATGGTTTTTGATTACCAAAACAGACGTTTTTTATATTTATATTTAATTGTTTTTGCATATGATTACTCACACAAGTCTAGATTGTTTTATAGCGGCTTTAATAAAAGATGCAAATACTGGATGAGGCATCAGCGGGCTTGATTTTAATTCGGGATGGAATTGTACACCTATGAACCAAGGATGGTTCCTTATTTCTACTATTTCTGGCAATAAACCATTTGGTGATTTTCCTGAAAAAATAATACCAGATTCTTTTAAGGTTTTCTCATAATTAATATTTACTTCATATCTGTGTCTATGCCTCTCCCAAATAATTTTATTTTTATAAATTTCAAACGCCTTTGAATTTTTATTTATTATACACTCATAAGCACCTAACCGCATGGTACCACCCTTATCATCTTTAATAGACCTTACTTCTTTTTTACCTTTATTATCCCACTCCTTTAAAAGGCCAACAACAGGGTTTTTAAACTCCCCGAATTCAGAAGATCCAGCATCTTTATAACCTATGACGTTTTGCATTATTTCAATAATGGAAATTTGTAATCCAAGGCAGATTCCTAAGAAAGGTATTTTGTATCTTCTAGCATAATTAGCTGCTATAATTTTTCCTTCAATGCCTCTTTCTCCAAAACCTCCAGGAATCAAAATTGCGTGACTTTTCGATAATAATTCTTTTGCACGTTTATCTATAATAGACTCAGAATCTACCCATTCAATGTGGACTTTGACTCCATTTGCGATTCCTCCATGCCCCAATGCTTCAATCAATGATTTGTAAGAATCTTTCAGACCTATATATTTACCAACCACTGTAATATTTACTGAACCGTCAGGATTATTTATTCTTTTAACAACTTGTTTCCAAGGCTTCAAATTGGGTTTATTAGGACTTTTTATTTTAAAATGTTTTAACAATTGAGTGTCTAGACCCTCATTATGATATGCTATAGGAACTTCATAAATAGAATTGGCGTCAAGAGCTTGTATGACTCTCTCTCGCTTAACATTACAAAAGAGTGCTATTTTTTCCTTTTCACTTTTTTGAATAACCCTGTCACATCTACAAATTAATATATCTGGTTGAATTCCAATACTTCTTAATTCTTTTACAGAATGTTGGGTCGGTTTGGTTTTTTGTTCCCCTGAAACTTGTATAAAAGGCATTAAAGTTAAATGTATGTAAGCTACGTTTTCTATTCCTTCATCTATACCAAGCTGTCTTATAGCCTCTAAAA
>CAYMQD010000311.1:0-7951 GCA_964392475.1 uncultured Alphaproteobacteria bacterium | reverse complement strand
TCCCCTCCACCACCAAATAAAATTTTATGAGATATTTCATTTTTTTTATCTTATTTTCATTATCTGTCAAAGCAAACCAAGATTTTAGTTGTATAGGTATTGTTAGAACTGAATCTAATGTTTTTTATTCAGAGTGGAATTTTATTTATAATCATATTGAGGGTTTAGTGAATATTAATTATGCAAATAAAAATAGACAAGCCTTATTTCGAATTACTAAAAATAAAAATGGAAATATAAATGGAAGTGGAAAGTGGGTTTCTAACAGAATGAACAAAAATAGTTTTCTGAGACTTTTTTATAAATTAGACGACAGGACTTTTATTTTAAATATGATAATAGAACCCCTAGAGTACTTTAGAGTTCAAGGTAAATGCAATTAGAATCACACATTTACCTTGATTAAGATCATATTTAAGTTTTACTTATCTATTGGATGGATCAGGTAAAACTCTTAGATATGGCTTAATGGTTTTCCAACCAGAAGGAAATAGATCTTTAGCATCTTCATTGTTTATAGAGGGAAGAATTATAACATCTTCACCTTTATTCCAATTAGCGGGGGTTGCCACCTTATATTTAGCAGTTAGTTGGCAGGATTCAAAGACTCTATAAATTTCATCAAAATTTCTACCACTACTCATTGGGTAGGTAAGGTTCATTTTAATTTTTTTATCTGGTCCAATAAGAAAAACACATCTAACTGTGAGGTTATCTAATGCAGTTCTTTCCTTAACTTCACCTGTCTCAGACGAAGGAAGCATATTATAAAGCTTTGCAATTTTTAAATCTTCGTCAGCTATCAAAGGGTAAGAAAGTTTCGATCCAGATACATCTTCTATATCTTTTATCCAGTTATTGTGATCCTCAATAGTATCAACGCTTAAACCTATAATTTTACAATTATTTTTTAAGAATCTTTGGTGTATATTTGTTAAAGCACCTAATTCTGTCGTGCATACAGGTGTAAAATCTTTAGGATGAGAGAATAAAACCACCCAAGAATCTCCAATCCATTGATGAAAGTCAATTTTTCCAGAAGTCGTTTTAGCCTTAAAATTAGGAGCAACATCGTTAATTCTAAGTGACATAATCTCTGCCCTCTCTTATTTGTTAAAGATTATATACTATGCTTTAAAAATTTAAGTGTCGACAAAATATTCTTTAATATGATACATATTTATAATATATAGTATAATATTCTATTAAAGTGGAGATATAAAGAATGCTATTTTATAATAAAAAAATAGATATTATAGATTATAAAATTCTATCTATCCTTCAAAAGGATGCTACCTTGCCAGTAAAAGATATTGCAAGGAAGGTAGGATTATCTACCACTCCCTGTTGGGCTAGGATTCAAAAATTACAAGAAATTGGAATTATTAAGAAAAAAACAGCTGTATTAGATTCTGAAAAATTAGGTTTTAATAATAGAGTTTTTATATTTATAAAAACAAACAAACACAAGAAGGAATGGGCAAATAAATTTAAGAAGTATATTTTAAGCCAACAAAATGTAATGGGATTATATAGAATTAGTGGTAATTTTGATTATCTAATAAACGTTTTGGCAAAAGACGTAAAAGATTTTGATAATTTTTATCAAAATTTAATTGAAAATATAGAAATATATGACGTTAGTTCGTCCTTTGTCATGGAGATAATGAAAGAAAATACTGAAATTCCCGTAGGATTAGAAGATTAACAGGCACACTCTATTAAGTTTGACACCGATGTTAATTGTTGATAGTTTACATACGACATGAAGAAAGGGCTTAGGCTCTTGCCAACCTGCCGGGCTCAGGCAAGGTGGCGATCTAGAATGTGAGACATGTGGCCTGATAGGCAATATCGTGAGTCTTCTTGAACTATTTCGCTTTTTTGCCCGAGCTATAAAGTTCGGAGTAGTTATGCGTAGTTTAAATGAAAATATATCTGTAGAAATTTTTCCTTACAAGGAAAAAAAAAGCAACTGGTCATTAATAAGCAAGCTTAGTGAAATTGAGCATAAGAAACTAAAGTTTATATCAGTTACTTATGGTGCTAGCGGTTCAATACAAAATTCAACTTTTTATTTATTAAACCTACTATCAGAACATACTTCTTTAGATCTAGCTGCTCATCTAACATGTGTAAATAGCACTAAAGATTTTGTGAAAAAAATACTAGATACATATTGGAAAAAAAACATTAGAAATATTATTGCTTTGGGAGGAGACCCACCACAAATTATAAGCAAATCAGATTTTACCTATGCATATGAATTAGCTAAAGAAGTAAAAGAAAACAATGATTTTGGAGTGTCAGTTGCTTTTCATCCTGAGGGTCATCCTAAAGATAAAGATGTATCATTAGAAATTGAAAACCTAAACAAAAAAGTATTGTATGGAGCCGATCAAGGAATAAGCCAATTTTTTTTTAAAGAAGAACACTTTTTAAGGTTTAGAGATGACTTTTATAAAAAAAATAAAAGTTTTAAATTAATTCCTGGTATTATTCTGATTTCTAATTTTGAAATGATAGAAAGATTTGCTTTAAAGTGTAAAACAGAAATACCAGAAGAAACTAAAACGTTTTTTTTATCAACAGGATCTCCTGCTAAAATACCGGAGTCTGTTTCGATAGAATATGCATTAAAACAGTGTGAGAGGTTAAAGTCTGAAGGCATAGATGATTTTCACATCTATTCTCTTAACAAAATAAGTGCATCTTTAAAGCTTATGAATTCAATAATACAGATTTAGTTCAGATATGTCAGAATTTTCCAAAAAAGATATAGAAAAAGATAAAACCAAGCTTTTAAAAAGTATACTAAAAAAAAGTGTACTTTTTCTAGATGGTGCAATGGGAACTATGATTCAAAACTATAATTTCTCGGAGCAATTTTTTCGTGGTGATAAATTTAAGGATAGTAAGTATGATCTTAAAGGTAATAACGACATATTATCTTTAACACAACCTAATACTATTAAGAAAATTCATATGTCTTTTCTGCATGCTGGAGCTGATATTATAGAAACGAATACGTTTAATGCTAACAACATTTCACAAGCTGATTATGGTTTAGAAAACAATGTTTTTAAAATAAATCTAGCTTCGGCAAGGCTTGCAAGGGAGACATTAAATGACTTTAAACCTGAAAATAATCAACCAAAATTTGTAGCAGGAGTGTTGGGTCCCACTAATAAAACTCTTTCTATATCTCCTGAAATAAGCCGTCCAGAGTATAGATCATTGAATTTTGATTCATTAGTCAAGGTTTATGAGGAGTCTTTGTTAGGATTAATTTATGGAGGAATTGATATAATATTAGTTGAAACGATCTTTGATACACTTAATTGTAAAGCAGCCATAAAAGCTATACAGAATGTATTTATAAATTTAAAAATAAATCTACCAGTTATGTTGTCTGGGACTATAACAGACTCGTCTGGAAGACTCTTGTCAGGGCAAACAGTTTCAGCGTTTTGGCATTCTATAAAACATATAAAACCCCTAAGTGTAGGATTTAATTGTGCTTTAGGTACTTCTAGTTTGAGGCCATATATATCTGAACTTTCAAATATTGCTAACGTATTTACAAGTCTACATCCAAATGCTGGTTTGCCAAATGAATTAGGTGATTATGATGAATCTCCAGAGTATATGAGAGATCAATTATCTGAGCTGGTTAGAGAAAAGTATATCAATGTTGTAGGAGGTTGCTGTGGAACAACACCAGAGCACATAAAACTTATAGTAAAATCATTAAAGAATATAAAAAATGTAAGGGTGCCTCCCAAAGTAGAAAGAGTTTGTGCATTGAGTGGTTTAGAAAGTTTAATTTTGGATGCCACAACAGGATTTGTAAATGTAGGGGAGAGGACAAATATAACTGGATCTAAAAAATTTGAAGTATTAATTAAAAATGAAAAATATGATCAGGCCTTAGATGTTGCAAGGGAACAGGTGTTAAATGGTGCCCAGATAATAGATATAAATATTGATGATGCTCTTATTGATGGTAAGAAAGAAATGGAAAAATTCCTAAATTACATATCGTCTGAGCCTGAAATAGCCCGAGTTCCTATAATGATAGATTCATCTAATTGGGATATCATCCATACTGGGCTTAAATGTATACAGGGAAAAGGTGTTGTAAACTCGCTTAGCCTTAAAGATGGAGAAAAAATATTTTTAGATAGAGCAAATATAGTTAAATCATTTGGGGCTGCTGTAATAGTTATGGCATTTGATGAACAGGGGCAAGCAGAAGACTACGATAATATGGTCAAAATATGTAAGCGTGCATACAATTTGTTGACTAAAAAGATTAAATTTCCTCCTGAGGATATTATTTTTGATCCTAATGTTTTTCCTATAGCTACAGGAATAGAAGAACACTCTAATTTTGCTATCGACTACATAAGCGCCATTAAAACCATAAAGAGAGAACTACCTTACGTAAATACTAGCGGAGGAATAAGTAATATCTCATTTTCCTTTAGAAGTAATTTAGGAATTAGACAGTCTATGCATTCAGTATTTTTATATCATGCAAGGAAGGCAGGATTGAATATGGCTATAGTTAATGCAGGACATCTCTCTGTTTATGAAAGTATAAATTTAAATCTGAGAAAAAGAATTGAAGACGTAATTTTTAATAAGCGTACTGATGCGGGAGAAAGACTATTAGATATTGCTCAAAATACTTCTGTTAAGGTCCAGCAAAGACAGGATAAGTCTTATTGGAGAAAGAAAAATAATATTAGACGAATAGAATATGCATTAGTGAATGGCTTAGATGAGTTTATTATTGAAGATGTAGAAAAACAGAGACAAGGTAACTTTACACCTTTGCAAATTATTGAAGGGCCCTTGATGGCAGGAATGGGTAAAGTAGGCGACTTATTTGGATCTGGAAAAATGTTTTTGCCCCAAGTAGTAAAGAGTGCAAGAGTAATGAAAAAAGCAGTTTCTTATCTTTTTCCATTTATGCATGAAGGAAAGTCTAAAATAAATAATACTCAGCCAAAGGTTCTTATTGCTACTGTTAAAGGGGATGTCCATGATATTGGAAAAAATATAGTATCTGTTGTTATGCAATGTAATAATATTCATGTTATTGATTTGGGAGTTATGGTGTCTGCTAAAGTAATAGTAGATTCAATTAAAAAATATAAACCTGACATTTTAGGTTTATCAGGTTTGATTACACCTTCTTTAAACGAGATGGTAATTGTTGCAAAAGAATTAAGCCGTCTGAAAATAAACATACCTCTATTAATTGGAGGAGCTACGACGTCACGTTTACATACTGCTTTAAAAATACTTCCTAATAATCTTGGACCGACTATACATGTATTAGATGCATCCAGATCAGTGAATATTTTAAACTCCCTTTTAAACCCTTCTAAGAAGAACAAGTTTCTACTTGATGTCAATAATGATTATTCAAAATTAGTCACAAAATATAATGCTGGCAAAAAACCCCTTCTACTTGATCTCATAGAGGCCAGAAAAAATAAATTATCTATAGACTGGAAAAACTTTAATCCATATATTCCCAACATTTTAGGGAATAAAAAGTTGAGTAATATAAATGTCCAAGAGCTAATAGATTATATTGATTGGACTCCTTTTTTTCAGACATGGGAATTATCTGGACGATATCCAGGTATACTAAGAGATGAAATTGTAGGTAAAGCCGCTAGAGAATTATTTGACGATGCACAAGATTTTTTAGATGTAATTGTAAGAGACAACTTATTGCAAGCAAAAGCAACATTGGGGTTTTATAAAGCTAATTCAATAAATGAGCAAATAATAGTTTATAAAAATAATAAAGTTATTAAGAAGTTTTGTTTTTTAAGACAGCAACTAAAAAAATCAGGAAGCATTAAAAATTTATGTTTATCCGACTTTATAGCTCCTGTGAATAATAATCTTACAGACTATATTGGATTTTTTGCAGTAACGATCAAGAACAATGAAAATTCTAAACATTTTAAAAAAGCCAACAAAGATATATATAAGTCGCTTATGCTAAAATCATTATCTGATAGATTAGCTGAGGCTTTAGCTGAAAAAATTCATATTATGGTTAGAGTTAATTATTGGGGATATTCTAAGGAAGAAAAATTTACAAATGAGGAGTTGATTAGGGAAAAATATACTGGTATCAGACCTGCACCAGGTTATCCTGCCTGTCCTGATCATTCTCATAAAAAAGATATATTCGAAATACTAGACGTAGAAAAAAATATAGGTATAAAACTTACAGAAAATTTTGCGATGACACCTCTTTCATCAGTATCAGGTTTTTATTTTAGCCATCCACTAAGCAAGTATTTTGGAGTTGCAACTATTGCCAAAGATCAAATAGAAAATTATTCAAAATTGACGGGCCTTTCTTTGGAAAAGACTAGGGATTTATTATCTGCTAACATAGAGTAATATATTTTTATCATACACAGTACAGTAGCTAAATATCTAAAGCAATTATTACAAAAATATTAAAACTATATAAACTTCATAAAATATTCTGTGGTTTTTTGTCCTTGTTTCTTTGGGTCGAATTCTCTCTTTGCAAATTCTTTGGCATTTATTTTTAGCTTTTCTAGCTCCTTTTTATTATTAAGATAATATTTTAAGACTTTAGAAATAGCTTTATTATCCCATGTTTTAAAAATTAATCCATTGATCTTGTTTTTAATAAACACCTGGTTATCTCCAGTTGCTATAACAAGTAATCCAGATGACATTCCCTCTATTATATCTCTCCCCCAAGGATCATTTCTTCTGGATGGTCGAATTAATATATTTGCATTCATTATAGCTTTTTCAGGTTTATCAGTATGTCCCATAAGAAAAACAGTATCATTTAATTTATGTGCTAATATTGTTTTATTAAGAAAATCAATATCCACTATTTTTTTCTTTTGAATAAGGGATTTTCTATTTTCTTTTCCATATATGAAGTATTTGATAGGCAGCCCCTGCTGTTTTGTTATTATGGATAAATCTAAAATTCTGTCTGGGTCTTTGGTGTCATAATTTCCCAAAAATATTGCTTTAAAAAAATCTTGTTCGGTAGAAATATTATTTTCTAGCAGTATTTTAGGGCTTGCATTATGTATGATTTGATTTTTTATTTTTAGACTTGAGGTTAAATTATAATCAAGAAAATTTTTTTCTTCGTTCTTTGTTATAAATATTATTCCATTCACAAACCTGTAAAGTTTAGAAAATTGTTTTGTATAAAAGTTTATGGGGAAAATACTTCTTTTGTGAATTATTATGGGTAAATTAGACCCTATAACTCTCAGGAAGAAGGCTAAAGGTAAGAGGCCTTCATGATTTAAATGAAGCAGATCAATTTTTTTACTTTTAGATTCAATTTTTAAAGCTAAAAACATTAATTTTAGAATTTTAGGAATTGATACTAATATATTTTTTAGGTTGTTTTGCTTTATAGGAATAATATATCCAATATTTTTATTAATTTTACATTTAATTTTATTTTTTTGATTTCTTTTTATAGCTGGACCATTTTTGGCTAGCCAAATTTCAGGTTTAAATTTTTTTTTATCCAGATGGCTTACAATTAACGAGAGGCTTCTTGAAGATCCTCCGAAGCCTCCTTCAATATCGATATGCAGTGTGTTTTTTTTAATTATACGCATTTTGTAAAATATTAATTATAGGTTGATTGTTGTAAATTTATATATTTCAAAATCCTATACTAAGTAAAAAAAATAAATTTTTATTCAATATTTTCCCCTTAGGATCAATATAATAATAAATTGTTTAAGAAATATTTGAATATCTATTTTGCATTATACATATGTATAATAACTTTAGCGACTCAATAGATAAGCTTGTTTTACATATATTGCGATTAAGCCATATAATCTTAATTGTAAGATATTCATTGAGGAACATCCGGATATATATAGAGAGATGGGTT
>CAYMQD010000310.1:0-5382 GCA_964392475.1 uncultured Alphaproteobacteria bacterium | reverse complement strand
TTTAATAGATTTCATATTATTGCTGATTGTTTTCGAATCCAAAAGTAATCTAGATTCGTTTTTTCCTGAAGGGTCGCCAATCTTAGTGGTGCCTCCACCAAGTAATACGATTGGTTTATGGCCTGATTTTTGTAACCATCTTAATTTCATAATTTGAATTAAGCTTCCTACATGTAAACTTGGTGCAGTACAATCAAAACCTATATAGGCCACTACAATTTTACTTGTAAATTCCTCATCTAACTTATTAATATCTGTATGCTGATTTAAAAAACCCCTTTGAAACATGTGTTTTAAAAATTCAGAGCGTGGTATAAAGGTCATAGTGTTTTAATTTATTAGTTGGTTTATATATATCTAATAGCGTGTTTACTCTTTAATGTTAATTATTTTTTTAAATTTATAAATTATAAACTTTATATTTTATATAAGAAAAATTTTATTAATTAGGGACTTAATGAAAAATATATTAGCACTAGGATTAATGAGTGGAACTTCTCTTGATGGTGTTGATGCTTCTTTAATTAAAACTAACGGTTTGAACGAAGTACAAGTGTTATCTTCTTTGTCTTTACCTTATACAAATCAGGAAAAAAATCTTTTAAGTAAGTATCCTGATTTAAATTTAAATACTATAAATAAAATCCTGATTCAATCTCATACTTTAATAACAAGAAAAATTCTTGAAAAAGCAGAGATCAGTTTCCGAGATATTTATGTAATAGGATTCCATGGCCAAACTATTGCACATGCTCCTGAGAAAGGATGGACTTGGCAACTAGGTAACGCAAAAGAACTTTCTAAAAATACAGGAATTGACGTAGTAGCAGATTTTAGGAGTAGAGATGTACATTTTGGAGGAGAAGGGGCACCTCTTGTTCCTCCTTACCACAAGGCAATAATGTCAGATAAAAATATAATTAGACCTGTAGCTATTTTAAATATTGGAGGAGTAGCTAATATTACTTGGATAAATAACTCTGGTGATTTGATGGCTTTTGATGTGGGTCCAGGAAATGGACCTATTAATGAGTTAGTATGGCAACGTTTAGGTTTAGATATGGATACAGATGGGTTATATGCTTCAAAAGGGAAAATTAACTTTGACCTAGTAAAAAGTATACTCAATGATGATTTTTTTAATAAAAAACCTCCTAAATCACTAGATAGAAGTTATTTTGATGAGATATGTGTCAATAGCGCTATAAATTTAACTTTGGAAGATGCCGCTGCTACCTTTGTTCAAGTTTTGACTGAAGGATTAATCAAATGTATTAAATTTTTTCCAGAACCTCCAAAACTTATCTTAGTTTCTGGAGGTGGTAGAAAAAATAAAAGCATTATAAAATCTTTAGAGAATCTAATTAATATAAAAGTTTTATTGATAGATGAGGAGGATTATGATGGTGATTCTATCGAGGCAGAAGCATTCGCATATCTAGCAGTACGCTCCAAAATGGGACTACCAATTACATGGCCAGAAACAACAGGAGTTAATAGGGCTATTAGTGGAGGATATTTAGTTAGCGCTTCTAGATTTTAATGTGTTTCTGCGTTTTGTAACATATTTTTCTATAGATTCTTGAATTTCGCTGAATTCTGAGGAAAAAAAGTGGCCTGCACCTGAAATTTTTTTATAGTCAACTGTAATAAGCTTTTGAGAATCTAGTTTTGTTCTTAAAGTAAAAACACTTTCTTCATCAACTATATCATCTTGATCTCCTTGTATTATTAAACCAGATGTTGGGCAAGGAGCTAAAAATGTAAAGTCATACTTATTTGCAGGGGGAGAAATAGCTATAAACCCTTCAATTTCCGGCCTTCTCATCAAAAGCTGTAATGCTATCCAGGCTCCAAATGAAAAACCAGCTACCCACACTTTTCTTGAGGCAATAGCATCATACTGCAGCCAGTCAAGTGCAGATGCAGCATCCGCTAATTCTCCAACACCATCATCATATTTTCCTTCACTTTTTCCTACTCCTCTAAAATTAAATCTTAAAGTAGAAAAACCTAGTTTTACAAATGATTGGTAACTATGGTAAACAACTTTATTATTCATAGTACCACCTTGTTTAGGATGTGGGTGCAGTATTAGTGCTATAGGTGCAGACTTATTTTGATTCTGTTCAAATCTTCCCTCAAGCCTGCCTTCAGGGCCATTAAATATAACTTCAGGCATGGTGGACTATCTTTCTTTAAAGTTATAAAACTTGATTTTTTATTAAAAAAAATTATTTTCTACTACAGGCATTTAGTATTTGAATATATAATGATTTACTAATTTACTTCTATGTAATTTAGGGTTTTTGCTTATTATATTCAATACCCAATGTACAATATTATGTTTATATTAATTACTGAATAAAATTATGATTCGAACTATATATAATGAAGTTATTTCTATAAAAGAACGAGATCCTGCGGCCAGAAATATCTTTGAAATATTTTTTCTGTATCCAGGGTTTCATGCATTAATTGGATATAGGGTTTCTAACTGGCTTTGGAGGAGAAACTTAAAGTTTATTGCAAGATATATTTCTTATTTATTTAGAATTTTTACAGGTATAGAAATCCATCCTGGTGCAAAAATTGGTAAACGTTTTTTTATAGATCTTGGTCATGGAGTAGTAATAGGAGAAACTTCAGAAATAGGTAATGATGTTTTTATCTATCATGGAGTTACACTAGGAGGGACTTCATTAGAAAAAGGGAAAAGACATCCAACTATTCATGATGGTGTTATAATCGGGGCTGGAGCAAAAGTTTTAGGCCCAATCATAATAAAAGAAAATTCAAGAATAGGTGCTAATGCGGTAGTTACTAAAGACGTAAGAGAAAAGACTACCGTAGTTGGAATACCGGCAAGAGAAATAAAGGTTCGTAACAAAAATAATAAAAAAATATTTAATGCATATGGAACTCCTCTTGATGCAGAAGATCCAATGAGTATTTTTTTTACAAGCACTGAAAATAGTTTAAGAGAAATAAATAAACGTATATTAGAATTAGAAAATCAAATTTTAAAAAATAAAGCAACTAAAAACGATAGTTGATTACATAATATAATTATAGGAAAAATTTATAGGCGAAATAAAAATATGTCTTGTTACTTGGATTATAATGCTTCAGCACCTCTATTGGATATAGCAAAAGAGAAAATCATAGAGTCTCTAAATAAAATTGGAAACCCTTCATCCGTACATACATCTGGAAGAGCTGCAAAAGAAGTAATAGAGGAATCGAGAGATATTATAGCTAGTTTAGTTGGCGCATTACCAAAAGATGTAATTTTTACTTCTGGTGCTACAGAGGCGAATAGGCTTGCTTTGGCAGGTGCTGATAAAGTAATGGCTACTACTATTGAGCATGATTCTATTTCACAACAGCCAAATATTGAATTTTTGCCAGTTAATAGTGATGGTAGGTTAAATTTATTAGCTCTTGAAGAGTTTTTTGAAAATAAAAAAAAAATAAAACAAATTGGAGTTACTATAGTTTCAGTAATGCTTGCAAATAATGAAACAGGAATAGTGCAGCCAGTAGCAAAGGCTTCAAACATAGCGCATTTAAATGGATGTTATTTACACTGTGATGCAGTACAAGCTGGTGGAAGAATAAATATAGACATGGAAGAATTAGGCTGCGATATGCTTACTTTATCAAGTCATAAAATAGGTGGTCCTAAAGGGGCAGGCGCTTTAATTATAAAGGACGAAATCAATTTATCTCCAATGATGTATGGAGGAGGTCAAGAGCGCAGAATACGACCAGGCACGGAGCCTGTATATGCCATAGCAGGTTTTGGAGCTGCAGCCGAACATGCTATAAAGCTTCCATTAAAAAAGACTTATAAAATAAGGGATTATTTTGAAGAATATGTCTGTAAATCTGTTCCAGATACTGTTGTTATAGGTAAGAATACAAATCGTCTTCCAAACACAACACTACTTTGTCTGCCAAAAAGTAAATCTGAAACTATGGTTATAGCTCTTGATTTGGAAGGTTTTGAGGTTAGTTCAGGGGCAGCCTGTTCTTCTGGCAAAGTAGAACCTAGTAAAGTTTTAGTTGCAATGGGAGTGAAAGAAGAAATGTCGCAAGGATCTATACGTGTTAGCTTTGATAATACTATTAGTCAAAATGATGCTAAAAGGTTTGCAAAGAGTTGGGCTAAAATAGCTAAAAGATTTTAACTTAAATGGATTAATAAATAACATATGATTTATCTAGATTACCAAGCAACTACACCTGTTGATGATAAAGTATTAGAAGAAATGCTTCCATATTTTAATAAATATTTTGGAAACCCACATTCAACAGACAATAAACCAGGAAAAATTGCAGAGAAATCTATTATTAAAGCCAGACAGAACATAGCTCAACTAATAGGTGCAGACGAAAGAGAAATAATTTTTACCTCGGGTGCTACAGAGTCAAATAATCTAGCCATTAAAGGTGTAGCTAATTTTTATAAAGGAAAAAAAAATCATATTATAACAGTTGCTACAGAGCATAAATGCGTAATTGAATCAGTAAATAAGTTGAGAAAATTGGGTTGGGAAATTACTATTCTTAAAGTAAATAAGGATGGACTTTTATCTTTAGAACAAGTGGTAAATGCTATTACTGAAAAGACGATATTAGTTTCAGTTATGGCAGCTAACAATGAGACAGGTGTTTTACAACCTATTGATAGGATAGGGAAAATATGTAGAGAAAAAAGAGTTTTATTTCATACTGATGCAGCGCAGGCAGCGGGAAAAATACATTTAGATGTAAATAAAATGAAAATAGATCTGATGAGTATCTCTGGTCACAAATTGTATGGCCCTAAGGGAGTTGGAGCTTTATATGTTTGTAGACGTCCTAGAGCAAGATTAGAACCAATAATTGATGGTGGAGGACAAGAAAGAACTCTTAGGTCTGGAACTTTGCCGGTACCGTTAGTTGTAGGTTTTGGTAAGGCAGCTAAAATAGCCTCTGAAGTATTAGAAAGTGAAAATAAAAGGATTTTGTATTTAAGAGACCACTTTTTGAATAGTTTAAATAATCAATTAGATAATATACTTATAAACGGGAGTAAGAGTTATAGACTTTCAAATAACTTAAATCTTGCCATTAGAGGTATAATAGGAGAGAAGCTTGTACAAGAACTTCAAGGGGTAGCAATTTCTACTGGGTCTGCTTGTAACACTGCTTCAGTAGAACCTTCATATGTGTTAAGAGCTATGGGATTAAATAAGGCTAGGGCACTATCATCTGTTCGTATAAGCTTAGGAAGAAACACATCTAAGAAAGATATAGATATGGCGGTAAAGGAAATAGTAGCCAAGGTAAGAGAATTAAGAGGAGAAAAAAATAAATGCTAAAAATTATTTTTAA
>CAYMQD010000309.1:0-12334 GCA_964392475.1 uncultured Alphaproteobacteria bacterium | reverse complement strand
CTACAGCTCCCTTTGCTCCCATAACTGCAATTTCTGCTGAAGGCCATGCATAATTAACGTCTCCTCTAAGGTGTTTAGAAGCCATAACATCGTAGGCCCCACCATATGCCTTACGAGTAATAACCGTTACTTTAGGAACCGTGGCTTCTGCATAAGCATACAACAATTTAGCTCCATGTTTTATAATTCCATTGTATTCTTGATCAACTCCAGGTAAAAACCCAGGCACATCAACAAGTGTTAATATAGGTATACTAAAGCAGTCGCAAAATCTTACAAACCTTGCTCCTTTACGTGATGCATTTATATCCAAACAACCTGCCAAATTTTTTGGCTGATTAGCTATTACTCCAATAGTTGATCCGTTTATCCTCATAAAACCTATCACTATATTAGTTGCATAGTTAGTTTGTAATTCAAAAAAATCCCCATCATCAGCTATTTTTAGAATCAGATCTTTAATATCGTAGGACTGATTTGCATTGGTAGGAATTAGGCTATCAAGTGATTCATCAGCTCTATCTAAAGTGTCATTATTTTTGTATACTGGTATTTCGCTCCTATTAGACAAAGGTAAAAAACTTAACAATCTTCTAGTTTGTTGTAATGCCTCAATATCATTAACAAATGACAAGTCAGCTACTCCTGATTTTGAAGTATGAGTTTTAGCTCCACCTAAATCTTCAGCACTTATTTTTTCATGTGTTACAGTTTTTACTACTTCCGGACCAGTAACAAACATATACGAACTATCTTCGACCATAAAAGTAAAATCAGTAATTGAAGGAGAATAAACAGCACCACCTGCACAAGGTCCCATAATTTATGAAACTTGAGGTATTACCCCTGAAGCCAAGACATTACGCTGAAAAACTTCTGCATAACCTCCCAAAGACGAGACTCCTTCTTGTATTCTTGCTCCCCCCGAATCATTCAAACCAATAATTGGAACACCTATTTTCATAGCTTGATCCATTATCTTACATATTTTTTCTGCATTTGTTTCGCTTAATGACCCACCAAAAACTGTAAAATCTTGACTAAATAAAAAAACAGGCCTGCCATTTATTTTTCCATGTCCCGTGACAACTCCATCACCAAGTATTTTATTTTGATCCATATTAAAATCTGATGATCTATGCTCCACAAACATATCATACTCTTCGAATGATCCTTCATCTAACAAAATTTCTATTCTCTCTCTTGCTGTAAGTTTTCCTTTAGAGTGCTGGGACGATATACGCTTACTTCCTCCTCCTTCGATAGCTTTTTTTTGTTTTTGTTCTAGATTAAAAATATTTTTTTTCATAATATTCTCCCAAAAAAGAAGTCATTCTTAAGAGTTCTTAATTTTAATAAATTCTTTATATAAAACATTAGAGTTCCCAGCCAAATATAGATAATTAGAAAAGTTACTAATACTATCATGTAATGAAGCTTTCCGTTGAATTTCTTCTCGGTCTAATTGCCTTTTTTTTTGAGAATATTCTTCCTCTAATAAAGATATTGAAGATGCTTTTAATATATTTGTATTACCCATTAGAATGCTAATCCCTAAAACACATGAGCCAGTAATACTGGTTAATGCATTCAACGCTGATATTTGATGATTATTGAATGTTTTAAACCACTTTACTAAAATCTTATGTAAAATATTGGATTGCTTAATAGGACTTAAATCTTCCGAAATAATGATATTTATACCAGTAAATTGACTAAACCAGTCTAGTATTGGTTTCCATTATTTTCCTGAAGACAAAACAAACTATGATTTTTCTTATCTCTATAACATAAAGTATCTGTAAAAATATAATCTGCTAAAGATAAAATTATTTTTTCTCTTTTAGTTGGTATAATATCAGATGCATTATTAGCTAAACGTAAATACTTACTATCAATAGAATTTTTTGACTGAATTGATTTGATTAAGTCGTTTAGTAAAGCATTTGCTAATCTTCTAGTGGGTATGTTTAGCTTCTTACCTAAAGGACTTTTAATTTCTTCATCAGAAATAAAAACAAACCAATAGTCTCCTATTTTCTTTGTAGTAATTTTCTTATCTATTGGGCCATTCAAATTTTTCTCCGTAAGCATTTATAGAACCAACATTATAATTAGTCATTTTGAATAGGTACTATATCCATTTTTCCAAACCCAACTTTCATATGATTTGGTATAGGTGCTTTAAATATAAGTTTTTTGCCCTTCTTATTAGGTATTTCTATTTCTCTAGCTAATAAATGTAATTTTAATTTTTCTTCATCTTCATCCTTAAATGGGTGTGATTTATTAGAACCGTATTTTCCATCTCCCAGTATGGGTGTGCCTAATGTTTCACAGTGAGCACGAATTTGATGAGTTCTCCCTGTTATAGGATTTAGTTCTAACCAACTCAAACCATTAGAGGAAGCTCTTACAAGATAATTAGTTTTTGCAACCAAACCATTAGTCTTACTAGCTTGCATAAGTTCATTGCCAAGATATTTAGTTTTTTTAAGTCTTAAGTCTATTTTCCCTATACTTTGTCTTGGCTTTCCTACAACTACTGCCCAATAAGTCTTTTTAATAAGACCTTTTTTGAACATTTCAGATAGATTTCTTGCTGATTCAACATTCTTCGCCAGCAGCAATAAACCAGATGTATCACGATCTAACCTATGAACTAATTTAGGAATTGAACCGTCAAGGCCTTTGAAAATTGGAAAATATTGCTCCATATGCATCCTTACTTTAGACCCTCCTTGAACTGGCAAACCATGAGGTTTGTTAATTACATACAAATCTGAATCCTCAAAAAGCAACCAACTCTTTGCAATGTTTTTTTGTTTTTGAGAAAAATTGATGTTTTTAAAATATTTTTCTTGATATTTATTAGTAATTTTTTCATAGGGAGGAATGCGAACTATAGCTCCTATAGAAAGCCTTTCTCCACCACGCGCTCTCTTACTATTTAATCTAACTTGTCCTGTCCTAATCCATTTATGGATTGTACCTTTAGGAATATACTTACAATGATTTTTGACCAATCGATCTAAACGTATACCTGCTTCATCTAATTTAACAGTAATATTGAGAACCTTATTTCCCATCCAAACACCAAAAATGTAGAAAAACTGTTTAAGAAGAAAATTTAAATGATGTTAATATATATTTTTTTTAAGAGTAAAAAACATAGCTAATTCTCGTCTTTTTCATTTTGCTCTTCAAGTTTAGGACCTGAGTCTTTTCCTTTTTCTTTTACATCTCGACCAACAAACTCTATAAACGCCATAGGTGCACTATCACCATAACGATGCCCAGCACGAAGTATACGTGTATAACCACCACCCCGATCTGAATATCTTACAGCCAAAGTATCAAACAGTTTTTTAACATCAGTGCCCTTAGGTAGTTTGGATAACACTTGTCTGCGAGCATGAAGGTCTCCCCTCTTACCAAGAGTTATCAACTTTTCTACTATAGGCCTTAGGTCTTTTGCCTTAGTTAAAGTCGTTTTTATTTGCTCATGTTTAATCAAGGCTGATGCCAAGTTACCAAACATAGCTTTTCTATGTGAGCTGGTTCTATTTAATTTTCTACCACTAATTCTATGGCGCATTATAATTCTCCAAAAGCTCTGGCCAAAACTAAAATAAACCTTCTTCAAGCTTTTTAGCTAAATCCTCAATATTTTCTGGAGGCCACTCAGGAATTTCCATACCTAAATTTAGACCTAAATGGTTAAGGACTTCTTTAATTTCATTTAGTGATTTTCTTCCAAAGTTAGGCGTCCGTAACATTTCAGATTCAGTTTTTTGAACCAAATCTCCTATATAAATAATATTATCATTCTTCAAACAATTGGCTGAACGAACTGATAACTCTAATTCTTCAACTTTTCTCAATAAATTACCATTTAGTGTTGTCTCAACAGTAATTTCTGAAGCAGGTTGTTCTATCTTTTCCTCAAAATTAATAAATAAGCTTACTTGGTCTGATATTATTCTTGCTGCCAAAGCTAAAGCATCTTCCGGCGGAATGGTACCATTTGTTTCTATATCCATAACAAGTTTATCATAATCAGTATCACCACCTACTCTAGTATTTTCCACTTTATAAGCCACGTTTCTTGTAGGACTAAATATGGCATCAACTGGAACTACTCCAATAGGAGAATCTTCTGAACGGCTTTGAGCAGCAGGCATATATCCCTTTCCAGTATTTACAGTTAATTCCATGACAAGTTTTGCACCTTTATCTAAATTACATAAAATATGCTCGGGATTAACAATTTCTACTTCTGAACTTGTAACTATTGACCCCGCTGTAACTTCGCATGGACCCTCAATTGATAAATTTATTATTTTTGGACCCTCAGAATGCATCTTAACTGCAATATCTTTAATGTTGAGCAAGAGATCTACTACATCCTCTTGTACACCAGGAATAGAGGAAAATTCATGTAACACACCATCAATCCTCACTGATGTCACTGCTGCTCCTCTTAATGAAGATAATAATACCCTTCTGAGAGCATTTCCGAGAGTTAAACCGAACCCTCTCTCCAAAGGCTCAACTATAAGTTGAGCTTGACTATTAGGATTGCTACCAGGATTAAAATCTATGGTAGACGGTTTGATGAGTTCTTGCCAATTCTTCTCAATCACAATTTACCTCAATATAATTATAATGTATTAAAATTAAAAAACTTTTTATTAAACCCTACGTCGCTTTGGTGGTCGACAACCATTATGCGGTATAGGCGTGACATCCCTAATTGCAGTTATAGTAAAACCTATAGTCTGCAATGCTCTTAATGCTGACTCTCTTCCAGAACCTGGACCTGATACCTCTATTTCTAGAGTTTTAAGGCCATGTTCTTGAGCTTTAGTACCAGCCTGTTCAGCTGTAAGTTGTGCCGCAAATGGAGTTGCTTTACGTGATCCTTTAAAACCTTGCGCACCTGCAGAGGACCAAGCCACAGCATTACCTTGATAATCAGTAATGGTCACAATAGTGTTGTTAAAGCTCGCGTTAACATGAGCTATACCTGCTGTAATGTTTTTCAGTTCCTTGCGCTTCCGAACTTCTCGGGCCATATCTAATTCCTTTCTAAACTTTTATTAGACTTTCTTCTTACCTGCTATAGCGCGTCCTTTGCCTTTTCTTGTTCTGGCATTTGTATGAGTTCTTTGTCCTCTTGTGGGCAATCCTCTCCTATGAAGTAATCCTCTATAACAGCCAAGGTCCATTAAACGCTTAATATTCATAGAAACTTCTCTACGCAAGTCTCCTTCCACTTGGCATTCTTTATCTATGATATCCCTCAGTTGGGATAGCGAACTTTCTGACAGTTCATTAACCCTAACTTCACTAGATATCTTTGCTTCTACACATAGGCGTCTAGCTGTTGTTTGCCCAATACCATATATGTACGTCAGCGCAACTTGCACCCGCTTAGAAGCTGGAACATTTACTCCCGCTATTCTAGCCACGTTAACCTCCTAATAAACACTTCGCCTCCCATTATAAGGATAGGCAGAAAAACGAGATTATATTCACACTTTCCAACAAGTCAACGGTCATATATGTTTTCTAACATCTCGCAAATTATTTTATTAACACTTACAATGTCTTGCATACCATCTATACTAGTTAATATGTCTTTTTTACTATAAAATGGAATTAAAGGAGCGGTACCCTCATTATAAGTATTTAGTCTAGATGTAGCTGTTTCCACGTTATCATCTTCTCTACGCAAAAATTTAGAATTACCACAAATATCACAATAATTTTCTCGTTTGGTAGGTTTAAAGTGATCATTAAAATTAGCTCCACAGCTCAAACAAGAAAACCTTCCTGAAATTCTCTTTATCAGCTCTATGTCATTTACCTTAAACTCAATCACCCTATCTATAAATATATTTTTTTTTACTAACATTTCATCCAATGCTTCTGCCTGATTTATAGTCCTTGGAAAGCCATCTAGAATAAATCCTTTTTTGCAGTCATTGTGGTCTATGCGTTCAGAAATAATTTTTATTACAACATCATCAGGAACTAGTCCTCCAGAATCCATTATATTCTGCGCTTTTAAACCTATTTCTGTTTCAGCAGACACAGCAGCTCTCAACATATCTCCAGTCGACAAATGGGGAATATTATATTTTTCATATATAAAAGAAGCTTGTGTTCCTTTTCCACAACCTGGTGGACCAAATAAAATAAGTCTCACTAGTTTCTTCCCCTTAGTTTAGCTTTTTTAATAAGACCTTCATATTGATGGGCAATTAAATGTGAATGCACTTGGGCAACAGTATCCATTGTAACACTTACCACAATTAGCAAACTAGTCCCTCCAAAGTAAAATGGAACAGCGAATCTGGATATCATTAATTCTGGAAGCAAGCAAACAGCACTTAAATAAGCCGCACCTATTACCGTAAGTCTAGTTAATATATATTCAATATGTGAAGCTGTAGCAGCGCCTGGTCTAACTCCCGGAACGAAACCACCGTTCTTTTTCAGGTTATCTGCAGTGTCTTCTGGGTTAAATACTACTGAGGTATAAAAAAATGCAAAAAATACAATTGCTGAAACGTATAAAATCATATATAGGGGCTGGCCTCTGCCTAATAATGACGTAACATCCGTCAACCAAGATGGTCCTGACCCAGAATTAAAGCTAAGTGCCGTTACGGGTAGCAATAGGATTGAGGAAGCAAATATGGGAGGAATAACACCTGCGGTATTAATCTTTAAAGGGAGATGACTGGCTTCTCCTCCAAACATTTTCATACCTACTTGTCGTTTAGGGTACTGTATTAAAATCCTTCTTTGTGCACGCTCTACGAAAACTATAAAGGCTACTACTCCAACAGACAGGAGTAAAAAAGCTAATATTAAAATACCTGATAAGGCACCTGTCCTTCCTAATTCTAGAGTAGCAACTAATGCAGACGGTAATTCTGCTACTATGCCAGCCATGATAATAAGAGATATTCCATTGCCTATTCCACGAGCTGTTATTTGTTCGCCTAGCCACATTAGGAAAACCGTTCCTCCTACCAAAGTAATCATGGTAGATAATCTAAAAAATAACCCTGGATCAGTAACAAGCGGTCCCTGTGAGCTTGACGCACCTTCTAACCCTGAAGCTATACCGAGTGCTTGTAAGGAGGCTAAAACTACAGTTCCATAACGAGTGTATTGAGTTATTTTCCGTCTTCCCGACTCACCTTCTTTTTTCAACTGTGCTAAATGGGTTGAGGTAGCGCTGAGTAATTGAATTATAATAGAAGCAGAAATATAGGGCATTATATTTAAAGCAAAAATAGTCATTCTACCCAATGCACCTCCAGCAAAAACGTCAAACATACCTAGTATACCACTAGAGTTTTGCTGAAAAACCTCTGCAAGAGCCTGAGGGTCTATTCCTGGGAGAGGTATATAAGTACCTAGCCTATAAATAATAAGTGCGCCCAAAGTAAACCAAATTCTTTTCTTTAGTTCCTCTGCTTTCGCAATTGCTCCAAAATTAATTGTCGAGGCCAGTTGTTCAGCTGCTGAAGCCATAAAAATTCCTATTAAAAAATTATATCCATTTAACTAAAAAAATATTCTTAATCTTTAGTAAAAAAAACTTTTCATCATGTTATGAAGGTTTTTTATCTGTAAGTTCTATTTCTGCTTTTTTATTATTATAAGTATTATTTTTGTTATCAGTATTATTCTTATTAATACCAATTTTTATCTTTCCGCCTGCTTTTTCTATAGCCTTTATAGCTCCGTTTGTAGCAGAAGTTACATGTATAGTAACGCTTTTATTAATCTTACCAGACCCGAGTAAGCGGACTCCATCATATATGTGAGTGACTAAGCCTTTTTCTTTCAAAAGGTCTTCATTTATAGTTTTAGAACTATCTAATTTTTTCTCTTCTATAGCCTTTTGGATTCTCCCCACATTTAATTCGGCATATTTTAGTCTATAAATATTTACAAAACCCCTTTTAGGCAAACGCCTGTGTAAAGGCATCTGTCCCCCTTCAAAACCTTTAATAGCAACCCCAGATCTAGATTTCTGGCCTTTATGACCAGCACCAGATGTTTTTCCTTTTCCCGAACCAATCCCCCGACCTACTCTTTTTCTTGATTTGTTAGGTGAGCTAGAATCGTTTAGCTGATTTAACTGCATGCTTACAACTCCTTACTATTTTCTTCAACAACTACTAAATGAGACACCTTATTAATCATTCCCCTTACAGAAGGGGTATCTTCAAGAACGCTTACTCTATTTAATTTATTTAGACCAAGACCTATCAAACAGTGCTTTTGATATTTTTGTCGACCTATTACACTAGCTATTTGAGTAACTTTTATTAAATTATTTTTCTTTTTCATATCGTTTATACTCTTTTCTGCTCCGCCAATTTGTCCTCTTGAGCTGATTTCCTACGACCTACAACTTGACTTACTTTAATACCTCTTCGAGATGCTACTAACCTTGGGGATTGCAATTGCGAAAGCGCCTCAAATGTAGCTCTGACCATATTATAAGGGTTTGCACTTCCAACAGATTTAGTCACTACATCCTGCACTCCTAGGGTTTCGAATATAGCCCTCATAGGGCCTCCAGCTATTATTCCAGTTCCTGCTGGGGCCATCCTTAAAACTACTTTAGAGGCACCATGAAAACCATTAACATCATGATGAATAGTTCTTCCTTCCCTTAATGGAACTCTTATCATGGACCTTTTTGCTTGATCTGTAGCCTTTTTAATTGCCTCAGGAACTTCTCTAGCTTTACCTGAACCAAAACCTACTAGCCCTCTTGTATCTCCTACTACTACCAGAGCTGCAAATCCAAACCTTCTACCACCTTTTACTACTTTGGCTACTCTATTAATACCTACCAGTTTATCTGAAAGATCACTATCTTCATCTTTTTTCTTGTTAACTCTTGCCATAATTCATATCCAGTTTTAAAATCAAAATTTCTAGAACTCTAGACCACCTTCTCTTGCTCCATCAGCAACCGCTTTTATACGCCCATGATAAATATGTCCACCTCTATCAAAAACAACTTCCTTTATACCAGCCGCTAACGCCCTTTTCCCTATTAATACACCTACAGCATGAGCTGCTTTGATATTACTACCAAGGTCAACTTTCTTTTTTAAATCTTTTTCTAAAGTAGAGGCTGAAGCTAATGTCTCCCCTTTTAAATCATCTATGACTTGAGCATAAATATTTAAATTGCTTCTATGTACTGAAAGCCTAAGCTTTCCATCAGCTACATTTTTAATTTTTGTTCTGTTTCTATCTCTTCTACGAGCATATAGATCTTTATTTAATGCTACCACAACAAACCATCATTTCTTTTTACCTTCTTTTCTTCTAACATATTCATCAAGATACCTTATTCCTTTTCCTTTGTAAGGTTCTGGTTTTCGGAAAGCTCTTATTTCTGAAGCTAATTGGCCCACCCTCTGCTTATTTGCACCTGTCAATATGATTGTTGTTGGCTTAGGGCAAATTATTTTTATATCTTCAGGAATTGCGACTTTAATATCATGGCTATAACCTAATTGCAGTGTTAAAATATTTCCTTCTACCGAGGCTCTATAACCCACTCCATGTATTTCTAATTCTTTCTTATAGCCTTTATCTACTCCAGTAACCATATTAAAAATGATTGCTCGAGACAATCCCCAATCTGCTTTTGCTTTTTGAGTATCATCCTTAGGAAAAACTTTTATTACTGATTCTTCTGCGCTTATCTTGACACTATCAGGTAATTCAGAAACTAGTTCACCCAATTTACCCTTAGCTGAAACTACGGTTCCTGTAATATTTACCTCAACATCTTCTGGTATTGATATTGGCATTTTTCCTACTCTAGACATACTTTTACCTCTAAAATACTTTGCATAAAATTTCCCCTCCTACATTAGCTGCTCGTGCTGAATGATCAGACATTACTCCGCTAGGGGTAGAAATTATAAACATACCTAGTCCATTACGATTAGTAGGCATATCTGTAACTGAAGAATATATACGACAACCAGGTTTAGAAACTCTTGTCATCTCTCGAATAGCTGGAATACCATCAAAATACTTCAGCTCTATTGAAATCTGTGGCTTATCATTTTTATCTTTAATTTTCTTATAACCTCTTATAAAACCTTCTGTCTTGAGAACTTCTAGAACCATAGACTTTATATTGGAGGCTGGACATTCAACAGTAATTTTTTGAGATTGCTGTCCATTTCGTATTCTAGTTAACATGTCTCCTAAAGGATCACTCATTACCATATCATCACCTTACCAGCTAGCTTTTATCATTCCAGGTATTTGGCCACTTGAGGCCAAATCTCTGAGAGCAATACGTGACATTTTAACACGCCTATAATACCCTCTCGGTCTTCCAGAAAGCTCGCATCTATTTCTTATTCTAGTTCGAGAACCATCTCTAGATAAATTAGCAAGTTTAACTACCGCTACAAATCTTTCCTCCTGGGAAAGATTTTTATTGTAAATTAATTGCTTAAGCTGCTTACGTTTTTCTGTATTTTTTACAACAGTTTTTATACGCTGTTTGTTTTTCTCTACTGCACTTCTCTTAGCCAATAATTATCTCCATATTTATGTTCTAAAGGGCATATCAAACTTTTTAAGTAAAGCAAGTCCTTCCTCATTAGTCCTTGCTGTGGTAACTATTACTACATCCAGTCCTCTAATAGTGTCAACTTCGTCATAATTTATTTCTGGAAAAATTATTTGTTCCTTTATACCTAAAGAAAAATTTCCTCATCCATCAAAACTACCTTTACTCACTCCTCTAAAATCTCTAACACGTGGTAAAGCAATATTAATTAGTCTATCTAAAAATTCATACATTCTATCCCTACGTAGAGTAACTTTTGCTCCTATGTTCATTCCATCTCTTAACTTAAAACCTGCGACCGATTTACGAGCTTTAGTCACTAATGGCTGTTGGCCACTTATAACTCTTAGGTCTTTCACGGCACCTTCTATTTTTCCTCTATCTTGAGTTGCTTCTCCTATACCCATATTCAAGACTATCTTACCTAGCTTAGGAACTGACATGTCGTTTTTAAGATTTAATTCTTTTTTTAAATCTCTTTTAATTTCTTCGTGGTATTTTTTGCGTAACCTCGGTGTCATATTCTTCTTCCCTTAGCCATCGTAAGACTCTCCAGATCTATTTGAAACTCTTACTTTCCTTCCATCATCTAAAATTTTTTTTCTAATCCTTCCAGCTTTGTTATCCTTAGGATCTATAAGGGCAATATTTGATAAATGGATAGTTTTTTCTTCTTCTTTAATTCCTCCGGGAGAATTTTGAGTAGGTTTTTCATGTTTTTTATATATATTTACACCTCTAACTATTACTCTTCCTATCTTAGGATTTACATTTATTACTTCACCAGTCTTACCTTTATCTCTTCCAGTAATTACAATTACTGTATCTCCTTTTTTAATCATTGACTTTACAACCATTATAGAACCTCCGGAGCAAGAGAAATAATTTTCATAAATTGTTTGGCACGAAGCTCTCTTGTTACAGGTCCAAATATACGTGTGCCTATAGGTTCCGATTGGGGGTTTATTAATACAGCAGCATTTTTATCAAAACGTATAATACTTCCGTCTGCTCTTCTTATTTCTTTGGAAGTCCTTACTATAACGGCACGATGTATATCTCCTTTTTTGACACGGCCTCTTGGAATAGCTTCCTTTATCGAAACTACTATTATGTCTCCTATACCAGCTGTCTTTCTTTTTGAACCTCCTAATACCTTAATACACTCAACCATGCGTGCGCCTGAGTTATCAGCTACTTCTAAATTAGACTGCATTTGTATCATTAAAAACTCCAAAAATTACTATAAATAACTATTTACTCTATAATTTTCCACTTCTTTAACTTTGATTTAGGTGGACACTCTTGTATTTTTATACTCTCCCCTAGTTTAGATATATTATTTTCATCATGCGCATGGTAGCGCTTGGACTTTTTTATATATTTTTTATAAAGAGGATGTTTAAAAAACCTTTCCACGTAAACAACTACTGTTTTATTGCTCTCTGTACCTACTACTTTTCCCTGCAAAATACGTCTAGGCATTTTTTTTCTCTTTTCCTTTAAAGTTTAAAAATGTTTTTGCCCGAGCTATATCTTTCCTTACTGCTCTAATTCTTGCTGTTCCTTCAAGTTGCCCTGTGGCTTTTTGTATTCTCAAATTAAATTGCTCTTTTTTCAAATCTGCAATCATAGCTTTAAGCTCATCAGGAGTTTTGGAAGATACATCTGACGCTTTCATTTATGCCC
>CAYMQD010000308.1:0-14127 GCA_964392475.1 uncultured Alphaproteobacteria bacterium | reverse complement strand
AGGAGCTAAACTAGAAAATGGGGTTGTAAGACTCCCCAAAGGATTTAAAGAAGCGTATGAAAAGTTTGTCTCAAATGGATGGGGTTCTGTAGCAGGAAGCAAAGAATACGGAGGGCAAAACCTTCCTTGGTTTATTGTGATAGCACTTAATGAAATTTGGCAAGCTGCAAACATGAGTTTTGCTGATAATCTTATGTTGACTCAAGGAGCTATAGAATTATTAGAACATCATGGAAATAAAGAACAAAAAGAAATGTACCTACCAAAGCTTATCAGTGGAGAATGGTCTGGAACTATGAATCTTACAGAACCGCAGGCAGGTTCTGATTTATCATCTATAAAAACTTCAGCTATAAAAAATAAAGATAGTTTTTTGATTAAGGGTAATAAAATATATATAACCCATGGCGATCAAAATATGAGTAAAAATATCATACATTTAGTTTTAGCTAGATTATCTGATTCTCCTAGAGGAATATCTGGAATATCTCTTTTTCTTTGCCCTAAAACTTTGGTTAAAAAAGATAAAGAATTAGGTCAAAAAAACGACATAAGAGTCGTATCACTAGAACATAAGCTAGGCCACAATGCTAGCCCTACATGTGTATTAGCTTATGGTGATAATGAAGGGGCTGAAGCAGAAATTATTGGCAGTCCAAATTCAGGTATTAATACCATGTTTACCATGATGAATAATGCAAGACTAAATGTGGGCGTTCAGGGCGTCGCCATTGCAGAAAGATCTTACCAGCTTGCTTTATCTTTTGCAAAAGAACGATATCAAGGAAAACCCATCGATAATTCTTCAAGAGATTATATAGCTATTATTGAACATCCAGATGTCAAAAGAATGTTACTTGAAATGAAATCTCAAATAGAAGCAATGAGAGGTTTAACCTTTATAGCAGCAGAATCATTGGACTTATCTCAAAATGGCTACGACCCTGAATTAGCGGAAAAATATCTTTCAAGATTAGAATTCTTAACTCCTATAATTAAAAGTTGGTGTACTGACCAAGGGTGTGAAATCACCTCCATAGGGATACAGATACACGGAGGTATGGGATTCATTGAAGAATCTGGTGCCCCCCAGCACTATCGCGACTCTAGGATACTACCAATTTACGAAGGAACAAATGGAATCCAAGCATTAGATCTTTTAAGAAGAAAATTAAATTTAAATCAGGGCGAAACCTTTAGTTCATTATTAAAAGATATGAGAAAAATAGCTGATCAGTGCTTCAATAATCAATATTCAAAAGATTTTGAATCTATCGGAAATAATTTAAATATAGCAATTATAGCTTTAGAAGAAACAGCTTCTTGGTTAATTAATACTTTTAAAAATAAACCCAAAGATGCGGCAGCAGGAGCCACCCCATTTCTTAACATGTGTGGCTGGACATTAGGCGGGTGGGTAATGGCAAAGTCCGCACTTATTTCAGCTAACTTATTAAGCAATGAAAATAACAGCAAGTTTTTAAAAGATAAAATATATACTAGTAACTTTTATGCTGAAACTTACCTTCCTCAGGTAAGTTCAATGAAAAGCTCAGTAGTAAATGCGCATAAATGTTTAAAAATTAGTTTATAACAAACTATCTAACTATTTAAATATAGCTTTTGCACTCATAATTAGAATATTATTCTTATCTCTTATCCAAAGGTCCATTTCTTTGGATGTTAATTTTGAACCCTCGATATATACTATTGTATCTGCAAAACAAGGAGATTTAGACCTGAATTCAAAGGTATTTAATCTCAGCCCTTGAAACTGTTCAATTGATGCATTAGCCAAAAATGTTGCTAATAACGGCCCATGTACGATCAAGCCAGAATATCCTTCTTCTTTTGTAACATAAGGGTAGTCATAATGAATTCTATGAGAATTAAATGTCAAAGCTGAATAGCGGAATAAAGTTATGGGGTTAAAAATAATTTCATGACTAAAGTCTAGACTCGGAACCTTATACTCTAACATATTGCTACTTTCTTGATTAGAGATGGGCCTATAAACTATATCTTGCACATCTTCTATTAAAATATTTTTATTTTTGGAAATTGTATGCCTTACTTTAACAAAAATTAATTGACCTGTTTTCCCTGTTTTCTCCTCTATATTTATCACTTTAGAGTTTTTAACAACCTTATCTCCAATATGAAGAGTAGAGTAAAAATTTATTTTACCACCTGCATACATTCTTCTAGGTAAGTCTATTGGTGGCAAGAATTTACCTTTCTTCCTATGCCCATCTTTAGTTAATTCTACAGAATATGGTCTGTCTAAAAAATATAGCCAATGCCAACAAGGAGGCAATTCAGATCCAATTTTAAAGGGATCCTTAATATTTAATGTTGAAGCCATACCGTTAGCAGTGAAAAGAGAAATGGAATCTTCCATAGTTTGTTCTTTGTTTTCCCAGTTATCTATACTCATTTTTCTTTTCCACTATATTTAAATTCATCTCTAAGCTTTTTATTATGCTCTCCTAATTTGGGTATACTTCCAAATTTTTTAGCATTACGAGAAGTAATAACTGGAGGAGCAATAAACCTTACCTCCCCTGAAGGTGCATTCACTTTTTCTGTCCTAAGCTGAGGATGTTTTTCAAGGTCTGCCACTTCATTCAAGGCCCCAAATGCTATTCCAAATTTTCTTAAAGTTTCCATTAGTTCTTTTCTATCAAAAGATTGAAATTTTTGGGAAATCAAATCATCTAATAAAGTTCTATTAGACACCCTTTTAGAAGGAGTATTATATTTAATATCAGAGGCTAAAGCTGGCTCATTTAGAACATTGTTGCATAAACTAACCCATTCTCTTTCATTTTGTATCGCAATAACTAATTTATTCCCACATTTAGCAGTAAAGACACCATAGGGAGCTATCGATGGATGGGCAATGCCTATGCGCTTAGGTGCATTTCCTAAATAAACGTGATGTAAAAAAGGTACATTCATCCAATCAGCGAGAGAGTCAAAAAGTGAGACTTTTATTGATTCCCCTCCTGCACCCCTCTGGCGAGCAAAAAGTGCTTCCAATATTGCTGAATAAGCATTAAGCCCACAAGATATATCACATACTGACACTCCAACACGTCCAGGAGCCTCTGGTGTTCCTGTTATCATACACAATCCTGATTCTGCTTGAACTAGTAAATCGTAAGCTTTCATATCCGAATAGTTGCCTTCACTACCATATCCAGAAATATCACAAGTAATTAGTTCAGGATTCATTTTTCTCATAAGCTTAGAACCTAAGCCAGCTCTTTCTGCAGCACCGGGTGCCAAGTTTTGTATATATACATCAGCATTTGATATTATATTTTTTATAAATGCGACGTCGTTTGGATCTTTAATATTAGCAGTAACACTTTCTTTTCCTCTATTTAACCATACAAAATATGCGCTATCTCCATTAGCTGCTTTATCATAATTTCTTGCAAAATCTCCTTCTGGTCTTTCAACCTTGATTACCCTGGCTCCTGCATCCGCAAGTCTACATGAGCATAGAGGAGCCGCTACCGCTTGTTCTATACTTACAACTAAAATATTTTCTAACGATTCTTTCATTTAATAAGACCTCGGTAAACCTAGCACATTTTGTCCTAAATAAGCTAAAATCATATTAGTTGAAATAGGAGCTATTTGGTATAAACGTGTTTCTCTAAATTTTCTCTCAATATCGTAATCTTCAGCAAATCCAAAACCACCAAAAGTCTGCAAACAAGCTTCAGCTGCTTTCCATGAAGCTTCGGATGAAAGTAGTTTTGCCATATTTGCTTCTGAACCACATGATTTTTTATCCGTAAATAATTTGCATGCCTTATCTACCATTAAATTAGCTGCTTCAGTTTGAGAATATGCTCGAGCAATAGGAAATTGGATTCCTTGGTTCATACCTATAGGTCTACCAAACACAACTCTTTCATTAGCATAAGAACAAGCTCGCTCAATAAAGAATCTTGCATCTCCTATACATTCGGCTGCTATAAGTATTCGTTCTGCATTCATACCCTCTAATATATATTTAAAACCTTTTCCTTCTTCACCTATTAGTGATTCTTTTGGTATTTTTAAATCATCAAAAAAAACCTCTGTCGTAGAATGATTTATCATTGTTCTAATAGGTCGTATTGTTAAATTCTTTTTTTCTACATTACGCATATCAATAATAAATAATGATAATCCATCCGTTCTTTTTTCGATTTTTTCTAATGGAGTAGTACGAGCTAATAATAACATTAAGTCAGAATATTCTGCTCTACTAGTCCAAATTTTCTGTCCGCTAATAGTATATTGATCCCCAATTCTAATAGCTTTAGTGGAAAGGCTCAAAGTATCTGTTCCTGCTGATGGTTCGGTAACACCAAACGCCTGAAGTCGTAATTCACCCGCCGCAATTTTTTTTAAATATTTATCCTTTTGGCTAGAAGAACCATATTTTAATAATGATGCCATTGTATACATCTGAGCATGGCAAGCCGCTCCATTACCTCCTGACCTATGAATTTCTTCTAGTATTGCACATGCCGCTGCAATCGATAGACCACTACCTCCATATTTTTCAGGTATCAAGCAACCGAGAAATCCTGACTCTGTAAGAGCTTTAACAAATTCTTCTGGATATTCCCTAGTGCGATCTAAATCCCTCCAATATTTTCCTTCAAATCTAGAACAAAGATCAATTACACCTTCTCGTATGTCCTGAAAATTATTATCGTACATGAATACAAAATCCTTAAAATGTAAATTAAAAATCCTAAATGAATCTGTACTAATTATAAATGACAAAAAAAACAATATGATAATAAATTTATTAATATCTTGCAGGCACTATATACAATCGTATATAACCAATATATTATTAAAATTTAGTTTTATAGGTAATAAATTGCTAGAAAAGTTAGAAAACATCTTAAATACGAGAAAATTAATTGACCCTTATGGGCGTGAAGTAAGCTACTTAAGAGTGTCAGTTACAGATAGGTGCGATCTCAGATGTGTCTATTGTATGTCTGAACATATGACCTTTCTCCCAAAAAAAGATGTTTTGTCCTTGGAAGAACTTGAACGTATTTGTACAGCTTTTATAAAACTGGGAACAAAAAAGATAAGACTTACTGGCGGTGAACCGTTAGTAAGAAAAGATTTAATAAAACTAATTGATTCTCTTGGAAAAAAAATAAGACCTGGTATGTTAGATGAACTAACTCTAACTACAAATGGCACGCAACTTCATAAGTATGCGAAAGACCTTTATAATGCAGGGATAAAAAGAATAAACGTCTCGTTGGACACACTTGATCCTATAAAGTTTAAACAAGTTACTCGCTGGGGAAATCTACCTCATATATTATCTAACATCAATATTGCTAAAAATGTTGGTTTAAAGATTAAAATTAACACTGTTGCGTTATCAAATACTAACGAAGATGAGTTAGAAGGCATGATGAATGTTTTCCATAAAGAAGGATATGATTTTACTATTATAGAAACAATGCCGTTGGGCGAAATAACTGAATCAAGAGAAAACCAATATTTACCATTATCTAAAGTTCGAAAAAATATGGAAAAAAATTATACTCTCACAGATATTGATTATAAAACAGGTGGACCTGCAAGGTATGTAAAGGTTAAAGAAACTGGGGGAAGATTAGGATTTATAACTCCACTTACACATAATTTTTGTGAGTTATGTAACAGAGTAAGGCTTACATGTACTGGAAAACTCTTCATGTGCCTAGGTCAAAATGACAGTGCTGACTTTAGAGACATTATAAGAAAAACAAATTCTGAAAAAGAACTCATTGGCGCTATAGAGGAAGCCATTTCTAGAAAACCAAAGGGTCATGATTTTATAATACAACGTAATTCTAAACCTGCAGTAGAACGTCACATGAGCGTAACAGGCGGTTAACAATTTATAAAATATTATATTTATATTGTTAGAGCCTAAAATCTTATTATATTAATAAGCATGAAAAAATACTCTATAGCATTTATTGCATCAGAAACTAAAGATGCACAAGAAGCATTTAAAGCGCTTAAAACTAAATACGAACACGTATCACCTCAAAGAGCAGATGTCTTAGTAGTGTTAGGTGGAGACGGTATGATGCTTAAAACACTTACATCAGGAGTAGCAAAAGAGAAGCTTATATATGGGATGAATAAAGGTACCGTAGGATTTTTATTAAATACTTATAGTAAAGATCAATTAAATGAAAGAATAGAAAAAGCGGAAGAAGCAAAAATTTATCCTCTTAAAATGATAGCAACTGATATACATGGAGTTAGGCATACGAGTATAGCAATAAATGAAGTATCCCTATTAAGACAAACAAAAATGACTGCAAAAATAAAAATACTGTTAGATCAAAAGATACGTATACCCTCAGTTGTTTGTGATGGAGTTTTACTTGCAACCCCAGCAGGCAGTACTGCTTATAATTTATCTGCAAGAGGCCCTATACTTCCATTAGACGCTTCTCTATTAGCCCTTACTCCAATTTGTGCTTTTAGACCTCGCAGATGGCCAGGAGCAATAATTTCTGATAAAAGTGAAGTGTGTTTTGAGGTAATTAATCCAGATACAAGACCAGTAAGCACAGTAGCTGGCGAATTAGAAGTAAGAGATGCGCATCTTGTTACTATAAAAACTCAAAAAAGTATTAATTTTAAAGTTTTATTTGACCCAGAACGTAATTTAAAAGATAGAATACTTAACGAACAATTTGTTCCTTAAAGGAGAATAGAATGAAAATAAATAATTCACATGCAATAGTTACCGGAGGCTCTTCGGGATTAGGAGGAGCAACAGTTGATTTAATAATTAGATCTGGTGGAAAAGTTACTATTTTGGATGTACAAAAGGATAAAGCAAATGAAAAGGTTTCTATGCATGGAAACTCCTGTCAATACTTTTATGGAGATGTAAGCAACGAACAATCAATACAAAGTATAGTTGAAACTTCAATAAAAAATTTTGGTCCTATCAGCTTAACAGTTAATTGTGCAGGTATAGGTATTGCAAAAAAAATTACAGGAAGAAAAGGTGTACATGACTTAGCGTCTTACAAAAAAGTTATTGAAGTTAATTTAATAGGAACATTTAATGTCCTCAAAACATGTGCAGAAAAAATGCAGCTAAACACACAAGATGAAGATGGAGGAAGGGGAGTAATAATAAATACTGCCTCTGTGGCAGCATACGATGGACAAATAGGACAAGCCGCTTATAGTTCTTCAAAAGGTGGCGTTGTTGGACTTACTTTACCGGCGGCCAGGGAATTAGCTACTTCGGGAATTCGTGTATGTACAATAGCTCCAGGATTATTTGAAACGCCTATGCTAGCTGGTCTTCCAGAACCTGCAAAACAATCTTTAATAGCTTCTACTCTGTTTCCTAAAAGATTAGGATTACCTGAAGAATATGCGAAATTAGTCCTATCAATATTTGAAAATAACATGCTCAATGGTGAAACTATTAGGTTAGACGGTTCATTACGCATGGCACCAAATTAGGTTACTTTCTAGTATTTTTCAGTAAGAATAAAAGCCTGCTCTGCAAGAGGCTTAGATGTTGAACCAACTTCTTCTGCGTTTGGAGAACTAGCATTACCTGAAATTCCTCTAGCGTATACCCCTTCTAGAATAGCTGCCGATCTAAACATAGAAAAAACTACATAATAAATTGGGTCAAAAAATTCTCTACCAACTTCTTTACAGTATATCTTCACTAAATTTTCAGCAGAAGGTATACCCAAATTTTCTAAATTTAAATCAGTTAAACGATTACGTATGTTACTTTTTGTAAAGTGTGGTAACAACATGTAGCCTAAGTCTGCCAATGGATTTCCAAGCGTAGAAAGCTCCCAATCTAAGACCGCACAAATATTTGTACTATTTTTGGAATACATCAGATTTCCTAATCTATAATCACCATGAACTACTGTAGTTTGATCGTCATCAGGTATATTTTCTAAAAGCCATTTAATTAAATAATCCATTTCAGGGATTTCTCTCTGTTTAGATAACTCCCATTGTCTGCCCCACCTGCTTATTTGCCGATTCAAGTAATTTCCAGGCTTTCCAAAATCACTAAGTCCAATTTCAAATGGATTAATTTTATGTAAACGGGCTAAAATCAAAACCATATCTTCATAAATAGAAAAACGTTTCTTATATTGAATTTCTGGCAAACACGTGTCCTCATATACATCACCTATAAGGCGTTCCATAACATAAAATTTAGTGCCTATTATATCCAAATCCTCACATAATATTTTCATTTTTGGTAATGGAACGCCTTTATTATACAATAGCTTTTGAACTTTATATTCTCTATCTACAGCATGCGCTGAAGGAAGTAATTTCCCAGGTGGTTGTTTTCTTAGAACCCATTCTTTTTTCTGGTCTTTAATTACAAATGTAGGATTTGATTGACCACCTAGAAACTGCAAAATTTCCATTTGATTGCCAAATCCATCAAGGTTTTTTTGCAACCAGAACAACAATGCCCCTTCGTTAAAAGTATGGTTTTTAGTTATAGATTCTAACTGTTCTATACTCATAGAATCTAATTATGCCTTCTAAGCTCTAGTTTAGCTATTTGATTTCTATGCACTTCATCTGGACCGTCAGCCAACCTTAATAGTCTCGCCATAGCAAAGGCTTTAGACAGACCAAAATCTGTTGTCATTCCTCCTGCCCCATGAACCTGCATAGCCCAATCTACAACTGTTTGAGCCATATTTGGAGCTGAAACTTTTATCATAGCTATCTCTTTTTTAGCTTCTTTATTACCTACTGTATCCATCTTATGCGCTGCATTCAGTACCAATAATCTTACCTGATCGATCATAATACGCGATTCTGCAATACGTTCTTGTGTAACTGTTTGATCAGAAACCGGAGAGCCAAAAGCTACTCTCGCCTTAGCTCTTTTACACATTTTTTCTAATGCAACTTCAGCCAAACCTATCAGACGCATGCAATGATGAATTCGCCCTGGTCCCAGTCTACCTTGGGCTATTTCAAAGCCTCTTCCTTCACCAAGCAAAATATTTTCCTCATGCACTCTTACGTTTGTAAATTCTACCTCCGCATGGCCATGTGGAGCATCTGTAAAACCAAAAACAGGAAGATGCCTTATAACTTTAACTCCTTTTGTTGCCATAGGGACCACAATCATAGATTGCTGTAGATATTTATTTGTGTTGGTTGGATCTGTTTTTCCCATAAAGATAAGAACTTTGCATCGTGGATCCATAGCACCCGACGTCCACCATTTGGTTCCATTTATAACATATTCATTTCCATCTTTTTTAATGCTACTTTCTATATTAGTAGCATCTGAAGATGCAACAGCTGGTTCAGTCATCGCAAATGCTGATCTTATTTCTCCTGCTAGAAGAGGTTTTAACCATTCTTCTTTATGCTTTTCAGTACCATATCGCTCGAATACTTCCATGTTGCCTGTATCTGGAGCTGAACAATTAAAAACTTCCGGTGCAAAGTCTGATCTTCCCATTATTTCGCACAAAGGTGCATATTCTAAATTAGTCAATCCGGCACCTTTGTTGCTTTCTGGCAAAAATAGATTCCATAATCCTTCTGATCTAGCTAGCGATTTTAATTCTTCAACCTTTTTTGTGGGTTGCCAAATATCACCTTCATTAATTTCTGCTTCTATATCTTTCTCTGCTGGATATATATACTTTTCCATAAATATTTCTAATTTTTCAGATAAATCTTTAGTACGTTCTGAAAATTCAACTATCATTTTTATCTCCTCTTTTTATTTTTTAGACTCTAATAGTCTCTATATATACTTCCAGTCAAAGTAAATAGGAAACTATATAGAATTAGACAAATCAGTATAAGCATACAATTTATAATTTTTTATTCACAATAAATATATTTAGTCCTACATTAATTCCTTTAGCAGCATTAAATCCTTCTACTCTTCCTATTTTATCGACATTAATATCATGAAATTTTATCAACATATCAAACTTTTCAAGTTTTCTATCTTCAATTATAACAGTATTTATTTTTTTATTAAGAGTTAGATCTATCATAGAATCTAGAGACACTAAATTTATATTAGTTCCTATATCAAAAACTAAACTAGGTTCATGATAACCCGCAACACCTATACCTTTTACATTACTATATCCATTTATAATATTTGCAACCTTTTGGGTAACCCAAAACTTATCCATCCCCCAACCCAAAGAAAAAATTATACAAATACTTGATACAAAACCTAAAGCTAGATTGAAAAACAAAGCTAAATAAATTTTATTTTTTAAAAACATATAAGCAACAAATATTGATGAAAATAATATCAAAGCTGAAAATAAAATTACAATGTATGAAATACTACTACCAAATAAATAATTTCCTAACAGAAGTAATAAAGAAATTATTACCCCAACTAATAATGATATTAAACAACCAATTTTTGCATAGTTAGATTTAAAAATTTCTAATTTTAGTTTATCTTTTAAAGCGTATCCTATTAAGAGTGTTAGGGTAGGATACATGGGTAAAGTATAATGGAATAATTTTGTAGGTATAATTTCAAATAAAATCCAATTAGGAATTAGCCAAGAAAACAAAAATTTTACTAATTTATCAGTTTTATTATTCCACGCATTTAAAATTGCAGGCAATATAAACATTGAACCTGGCCATAACATCATCCACATACTTAAAGTATAATAACCTGGAAAACCTCCATGAGACTCTTGCACTGAAAACACCTTACTTAAAAGGTCTTCGCTGATTGATTCTCTTAAAAAGTTATCACTTCCAAAAAGTGTAATATATATAAACCAAGGACAAGTAATTATAGCTAGTATTATCAACCCCAATATGGGTTTCAATGACATAATCCATTTAAAATCTTTATCCCATATGGACAGTGTAAAAATTGTAGTTAAAAATATTATTAGACCAATTGGGCCTTTAATCAAGATAGTTGCTGATAGCCCTAGCCATAAAAAAAGGAAATCCCATTTATTATTTGAGACTTTTAAGTAAAATTTACCCAATGTTAACATTGTAATAATTATACTAACTAAAAGACAGGAGTCTGTTTTAGCCACATGGGATTCTGCTACAAATAATATAGAAATATTTAGAAGTGAGGCAGCAATAAATGCAGCTCTTTGACCTACAAGGCTACGTCCAAGAAAATAGATCAAAAGCACTGATAAACAACCTGCTACTCCAGAGGTTAATCTATAAATCCAAATAGAATCTATAAAAGGATTATCTTGATCTAAAATATTTTTACTAACTCCAAAAGCTGATACAAAAATTGATTGAAGCCAATGTATTCCTATAGGTTTCTTATTTCGATATTCATCTTGAAATTTTATTTGTAAAAAATCTCCTGTTTCAAACATCTGTTTAGTAGCTTGAGCAAACCTGGCTTCATCTCTATCTAAAACTGGCAAAAGATTAAGAGTTGTTAAGTGTAATAAAACAGAAAATATTAGTAAAAAAAGCCATGCAAATTTGTGCTCCGTAATAACGTTAAATTTGGATTTTAAAATATGCATTTTTTTTTCATTTAATTAAAAGCTAGAAAAAAATAATTCTATAAAATACAATAATTTTTTAAAGCACTATTTAAGAATTAACTCTACTTTATTCAGATTATGAAATTTAAGAAACAATACAAATATTATTTTTATAACCTATTTTTTCTTTTAGGAATATTAATCTCTGTTAATGCATTTAGTATGGAAAAAATAGATATAAAATTTATCCCTAGTTGTGGTAAGACTAGAGGCGGAGTGGCAATTGCTGTACCCCCAAATATAATATACTACTGTGCTCAAAGAATTAGTAAAATTGAATGGTATTTTCCTAACGTTACGGACTTTTTTTTTATACATGAAATTATGCACTTAGAACATAATACCGGCGATGAGCAATTGGTAGATTGTTTGTCAGCTAGAGAACTACAAAATTATAAGAATGGCGATAAAATCATATCGCAAGTTATAAAGTTCATTGAATCTAGGCCATTCGTGGATAGTAACCATGGAGGAAGTGGAGCTAAAAGAGCCAAAATAATATCTGAATGCTACAAACAAGGATTAAAATTTTTAGAGATTCCTGATACAGAATAAACTATTTTTCAGTCTTGAATTTTTTCTTTAACCTGCCTATAGCTCTTCCCATAGCTCTAGCTGGATCATCATCTCTAGCAATTTCTCCAGCTTTTCTAGCTCCTTTACGAGCAGCATCTAATGCTTTAGCTTTTACAACTTCACTGCCAGCGACCCTTCGTAGAGTATATATTATCAAAGATCTAAGAATTGCCATACAAAATATAATATATATAAAATCAAAAATGTCGACGATCATTAAGCATTATATAATGTATCAATTAAAATTTTGACTTTAATGCATACTGCAAATAAGAATCTATAGCTGTTTGAGTTATTTTACCTATTTCATAGTCTACATGTTCTACTTTTGTAACAGGAACTACCTTTCCAAAATTTCCTGTACTAAAAACTTCATCCGCACATAAAATATCATCGTAAGAAAGTTTTTTTTCTAATACCTCTATTCCTTTATTATGTAACAATTTAGAAACTCTAGCTTTAGTTATTCCATTTAAAAAAGTACCATTCCATTCAGGAGTAATTGCACAATTATTCTTGACTATCCAGAGGTTAGCACTTGCAAACTCAGCAATATTTCCATTGGAGTCTCTTATTATTGCATTATCAAAACCACGTTTATGTGCCTCTCTAATTGCTAAAGCTGAGTTTGGATATAAGCAAGAAGCTTTAGCCATAGTAGGAGCCATTTCAGGATTAGGCCTCCTTTGCCAAGCCAAACAAGTTTTCCAACCTTTTTTAGGTGGCATAGGTGCTTTAAAAATTGACATAACAAATTTACTTGAATCAGGATTAGGTATTAGAAAACCCCCTGTAGCAAATACACTAGGCCTTATATACAAATCTTCTACTGAATTAAATTTTTTAATTCCTTCTTTTGTTATATCTATCATTGTATTTATATTAACTTCAATTTTTAAACCCATTGCATCTACTGAAGCAAGTAATCTAGAAAAATGATTTTCTAAATCTGGAGCACAACCGTTATAAAACCGAGCACCATCAAAAACTGTCGTGCCATGCATAAAAGACTGTGAAAGAGCTGACATAATTGGCGTAGTTCCGTCATGCCATTTTTCATTAAAAAAAACTATTCCATCAAGCGTGCTAAGAGATTCTAAACTCATTCCACTTCCTTTAAATATTAGCCATTATAGCATGTATAAATTACTTAATTAAATAAATTTTAAATAATATTTTAATTATTTATAGATTCGTTAATGATTCGGTATAATATTTTTTATTATAAATTTATATAATTTTTATCTTGTTTGAATATTTAAATATGATTACTGTTTTATATTGAATATTTATTATAGCTTCTTTTAGGAGGTAAATCTATGAATCCACAAAATAAACCCGTGTGTAAACTTAGCAGACACTGGTTAGAATTTATGCAGGCTCTTAGAAAAAGATATATATCCGTTAGTCATGGAGAAATATTTCTTGCTGTCTTGTCGCATTATATGACTTCTGGTAGAGGAACAAATGTGGCGTCAATTGCTGCTTCCTTGGAAATGCCTAGATCGTCTGCATATAGAAAGCTTCAAGAACTTACTAAAAACGGGTCTCTTCTGAGAAATTCAAAATTATTATATATACCATCAAGTTTAGCTCTAGAAGAAATGAATGATTTATATGGTTTTCAAAATTCGTTTAATCAAGAAAAAAACATTAAATCGCCTGACCACCTTTACGTTTAGAGCCCTCTTAACAAAAAAACTAAGCAATAAATACACTGGCGCTTCCGATTGAGGAAGTGTTAAGTGTAACAGTTTGACCAGAGATTGGCCAAACGGTAGTAGATAAACTTCCGGTTAGAACTATATCCCCCGCTTTAAGTAACCTACCTCTATTAATTAAGCTTTTGGCCAACCAAAAAATTACATTTATAGGATTTTCCAGAACATTAGCACCCGATCCTTCTCCTGCATCAGTTTGGTCCACCATTAAAGTGCCTTCAATGTTTTTTAAA
>CAYMQD010000307.1:0-5945 GCA_964392475.1 uncultured Alphaproteobacteria bacterium | reverse complement strand
GAGATAGTCAATGGAGTCATTTAAAAAGTCTGGTTGATCGGCCCCGTCTATGGTGGGGTAGAGACGGACATAATCCAGAGGTTTCTTGCAAAATAAATGAGGATCATCCCGGCCCAATTGTTGAGAGGCAAAAGCGCTAATAGCAGCCGCCCGAATATTCAGCCTGTACTCGTCGATCGACTGTTCCAGCGTCTCGTAGAAGCGGTCATACGCTTCCAGCGTATATAAACACTCAAGGATGCGAGCTCGTGAATGCGCTGTTTTGGCCGTTTGAAATACATGGATAGCTCCTTCAAAATCGTCCATTTTATAGAGTGCGTCACCGAGTTGTATTTTTGCAGATTGATGTTCAGGCGCATACAGAAGGGTATTCTTGTAGTTGTCAGCGGCCTTTGCGTAATCTTTCAGATCGTAATACGTGCTTCCTAGGTTAAAATAAGCATTTGTGTATTGAGGGTTTATCGAGAGAGCTTCCTTATAATTTGCAACGGCTTCTTTTAGTTTACCTAGTTCCCTTAAAGCGTTTCCAAGGTTATTAAATGCGGCGCTGTATTTTGGTTGGATTGATATTGCTCGATGATAATTTGTAACGGCTTCAGTCGGCTTTCCTTGTGTCATCAAAGTGACGCCAAGGTTGTTGTAGGCGGCACTGAAATTTGGTTCGTGTTCAATGGTACGACGGTATTCTTCGGCGGCACTTGCAAAATTCCCTTGGTTTTTAAGCATCGTAGCAAGGTCGTATCGCACATTGGCATTTGATGGTTGTATAGAGAGTGCCTTCCTAATCATTTGGATGGCAAGAGAAACATTTTGCGACTTAAAGTATATTAACCCCATCATGTGTAATGCTTGGGGTTCCAGGGGCTTTATCCTTAATACTTGCTTGTATATGGTTGCCGCTTGATTTGTGTGGCCAGCCAAATATAATTTTTTTGCTTTAAGTAATACCTGCGATAGGTTGGCGCGGATAGGTGCTTGTCGACTGGTTCGCGATTTTGGGGGCATTCCGATTTATCGGCCTCTGTACTTCAGGAAAGCATTGCACTTGGGTCGCAATTGTCAGCCAAAATCTTCTTGGCTGCTGTTTTTTTGGGTAAGATAGTGCATTGGTGTAATTTACGGTGTTTTGGGTGTTGTGTCCTTGAGAAAATTTGGCAATCATTTATCGGGAGTGCAATAAAACGCCCTGGATCTCGGGGCATTGTTGTTTTATGAACAAGACTTACCCGTCTGGACTTGATAAGTATCCGCCATTCTGAAACGAATTTGGTGTAAGGGAAAAGGCGTGCAGGGATCGGTGGACTTCGGGCTTATAGGAAACTTTGACATGTACAAATTTTTTAGTGTCAGTGATTGGCGCGTTGCACGTAACCGTTTTATAAACAAATTGCGAGTGAGCGATTTATTGAAGTGGGTGAAAAAATGATGCACTGGATCAAGGGAATAATTGTACTCGGCATTTTTTTGATGGGCAACCTTACAGCGTCTGGGGCCCAGGAGCCTGGATTGGCTGACCCGGACATAACGGCGATACAAAATCCCCTTTTGGCACCTGACAGCGCGACTTGGGAAAGGGGTTGTGTAGATGAGAACGACGCTAGTACATGTCGGATAGCACAAAACCTGTTTCTGGAGAGAGACGTTGATGGAAAAAAGGAGAGGATAGGGCGGGTGTTGCAGGTTATTGTCCTGTACTCTGGTCATCCGGAAACCAATGAGAGGGTTCCCTTCATCAGTATGAACCTCCCTCTTGGTATTGACCTACGACCCGGTGCCGTTGTGAAAATTGATAACGGACCGGAACGGACGTTTCAATTTCTTCAGTGTGTTAATGATGGCTGCGCGATTAGCAGTGTAATTGACAATGAATTCTTGGCACAACTGCGAAAGGGAGCCCAGATAAATGTTGGATTTAGGGTTTGGGGGAACTCAGAGACAACAGTCGTTCCTGCTTCGTTGATCGGATTTACGAGAGCTTTCAATAGTATACAATGAGATCTATGCAGTTGGTGTACAGGGAGCATTCTAGATTTTAGCAGAGAGATCCTCTCGGGTCGGGGTGCCAATTCACTGGCCATTCGGCCGGTGAAGGTGCACATTTAGTACAATAATCTGCTATGGTATTAATGTGCGCAGGCAGCTGCAAAAAGTGAAAAGCATTATCAGGAGTGGTTTGCTGCATTGAATTGGTGAATTTTTTGAAAGGGTGGGCTTGAACAACGCGAATTGTGGTTTGATTTCAGTCCATCGTTTGCAAAATGCCATGGAGAAAGTAAAGCAAAGCCATATTTTAGGGGCCGTGGCATCGGCAGCGCTACTCCATTATTGGGCGTTTTCTCTTACCTCTCTGGCGCCACTCTCCGCGGATAGTTCGGACCAGGAAGTACTGTTCGTGGAACTTGAAATGGACTCCCCCCTTGATCCGGTGGGTAGCACTATCACAAACAACCCCGAACCCGCCCCTTTTAACAAAACAGCGGCTATGGAACCACAGGAGCCTGTCCCAGAGGACGTGCCGAAAATAGAAGAGGATGTTGCGCAATCCCTGTTGGAAAGAAACGATCCCAAATCATTGGAACTGATGACACAAGTGACAACTATGGGAAATAGTGTGCAGGAACCTCTCAGCGGAACTGTCACATCTGTTCCAGAAAGAGACTTGCTCCAGCGAAACCAAAAGGAAGTGGAGCCTGCGGGGCCTCCTTCGTTACCTCCTTTGGACACTAACAGCTTGGGCCAAACAGATCTGACACCCAGTGAGACAAGAACTGCCGAGCCAACCATCCAAACTGAACCCCACCGCTCGGATGACCTGCTATCAATGGAGCCCTTGGTTCCGGTGCGTAACTTCGAAGCCGTCAGACCTTTACAGCCTTCCGACCCCACAATTTCTGCATTGGTATCCGCTGAGGAAGATAACGCGCTGGATGAGGGTAATGATCTTGTCCCTGAAAACCCGGAAGCGATATCCGAACAGATGGCGATGCTAACAGGTTCCGACTTGGAAACCATGGAAGCTTCCAGTGATGGGCATTTAGCGACAGGGGCACCTATCCGATCAACCCGTCGTAGCATCGAAGAGTATTCATTTGTATGGGCGGAAGCAGGGCAAGTCGAGGCCTCGGAGAGCTCGATAGTAGCTGGCAATCCTGAAGCAAGCGTGCCTGTGATTACTACGAGCGAAGAAGGTGCATGGAAAAAACGCTGCACTGATATTGAGGCCGATAATATCTGCGAGATTATCCAAGAGGTGTTTTTGCGGAAAAACATTGATGGTGAAAAACGCACCATAGGACGGTTGCTGCGGTTGTCCGTCTCTTTTGAGGCGCCCGGACATATGGGCGGCGTTCCCTATTTTTCAATTCAACTGCCGCTTGGGGTGGATTTGCGCCCCGGCGTAGTGATCAAAGTTGATGCCGGCTTGGAAATTCCGTTGCGGTATTTGAGGTGTACTGCGACTGGTTGTCGGGTGGGTCGGGTTCTTGATGACGAATTACTCTTGGCACTGCATCAGGGCACGAAGCTCTTTGTTGGATTCCGTCCTTGGGGCGGTTCTCTGACTAATGTGATACCTGCGTCCTTGGAAGGGTTCGATCAATCATTTTTGCTGCTTACTAACTGATTGCACCCTTTCAAGGGTTTAACGTTTTCAGTTTTCTTCTATATAAAGAAGGTAGGGGAGTTTTTTCAGCCAATTGGCAATAATTGTTGCATTATTATCACAGGATTTGGTTAAAAACTTGCTCCCAGACAAGATAGGGGCTTTACCCCTATCAATTTTTCACAGTAGAATGGAAGAGAATGAGTAAAATCGTTGCGACCAAAGCAATCTAACGACCCGCTGTGCGCATAGAGCGCTCGGGGTTGCTTGCTGTCAGTTGTGACGAAGTTACTTGCAATTTTGGTTTTGTTATCAGAGTTGATACTGGAAACCAGTGTCGCAAAACATTTTAGAGGGTAAAAAGCAATGGCCGCAAAAACCTGGCCACCTGAAATAGAAGCTACTATCCAACAAAACAGTAAAAGCCGTGACAAAGATCCGAGGTCTTTGAGGAGACGGCTTCTCGTGGGAAGTTCGGTATTTGCTTTGGCGGCTTCAGGGGGACTGGTAGTATCCCACAAACAGGCGTCGGCAGCGGACCTGAGTGCGAATTTAGAAGCCGGTGGAACGGTCACAATTGATGACGCGGATACCTTTACTATTGATAATACCAACGATGGTGAGAGTGCGGCCCTTGCTTCCACCACGGTTGTTGACTTCGCTACCTCAGGCAGTAGTGCGGCGACAGACTCTCTAACTATTTCCAGTGACGGTTCGGATGCGCAAGATACCGCGGATACCGGTGCGTTCCTCTCGATTACGGTGACGGATGATAACGGCACGAACACATTAACGTTGAACGACGCAACATCGGGCGATCTAACCTTGGTCGTGACCGGCGGTATTACCAGTAACACTAGCGATACGAACGATTTGGAAATTGTCATCAATGCAACTGAAAATGATGCCACGGGCGGCGGTGACTCCACGTTAATTTTGAATGGCGCGGCGATTGATCTCGGTGGTGGGGGTGGAATTACTCTCAATAGCGATTCAGACGACACGGCGACATTGCAATTTAATCGCCAATCGGCTCAGACATTGGTTGGTGATATTAAAGCCGCGGCCGACGGCGAGGGTGTGTTGGACGTTAACAACGCTTTGACCACGAACGATGATATCGGCGTGGCAGGAACAGGAATTGGTTCCATCCAGATTGCTAGCGGTGTAACCCTAGCTCAGACCGGGCTTGCGGCTGGTGACGCCCTCACGTTTGATGTAGTGGGCAATATCGACGCAGACGGGGCAGGTGGGACAGGCGGAACCTTGACCATTACAGGCGGCGCGGAGTCCTGGACAACAGCTGCTTACGCGATTACCTTGGCCACCATTACCGGCAACACGACTTTGACTGCGTTAAACTTCACCGGTGGCGCGGGTGCGTCCAATGCTTCCGGCGGTGGTGCCGGTGGCGCCATTATCTCGGCTCAGGTTGTCGGGACGACCGCGGCCGCAGTGACCCTAACCGGTGGTGCGGGTGCGGCAGGTATAGACAATAATGCTTCGGCAGCTGGTGGCGCTGGTGGTGCCGTTATTACCAGTACATTTACGGGCGCCATCACAGGTGCCCTGACCTTAACTGGTGGCGCAGGTGCTGCAGCTGGAGATGGTGGCGGCAATGCGGCTGGTGGTGCTGGCGGTGCCGGTGGTGCGGTGACCCTGGCAGACGCCGCGGGTGGCGCGTCCGGTGTCGTAACGGCAACCGGTGGTGACGGTGCCGCTGGTGGTGCTGGCGGTAATAATGCGGCTGGTGGCACGGGTGGTGCCGGTGGTGCTATTACCATAACGACAATCACTGGTACTTCGATCGGTGGTCTTTCACTAACCGCTGGCGCGGGTGCTGGTGGCGGCACGACTGCAGCGAATGTGGGTGGCGCGGGCGGCGCCGGTGGCGCTGTCAATAGTTCGAATACAATCTCCGCGACAGTTGGCGGTGCTGTTACGTTAGTTAGTGGTGCGGGCGGCACGGGTGGTGTCGGTACGTCGACTACCGGTGGCACAGGTGGCGCCGGTGGCGCCTTGTCGGCAGTTACGATCACGCCGGCCGTAACCGGTGATGTAACTATTACTTCGGGTGCGGGCGGCGCGGGTGGCGCGGCTGCTAACGGAGCAGGCGGCACGGGTGGTGCGGCTGGCGCCCTTGGCAACGTTACGTTCTCGAATGCCATTACCGGCGACGTGGCTATCACATCCGGCGCCGGTGGTGCGGGTGGTTCGGCTGTCAACTCCACTGAAGATGCTGATACCGGTGGTGCGGGTGCGGCAGGTGCGGATATTACTTTGTCTGATGTTGCCTGTGGTGTTACCGGAAATGTAACCATTACAACGGGCGCGGGTGGTGCGG
>CAYMQD010000306.1:0-3172 GCA_964392475.1 uncultured Alphaproteobacteria bacterium | reverse complement strand
ATGAAAATAGCTAAAGAGCCTGTAAGTCTAGAGACCCCAGTAGGTGATGAAGAAGATAGTCATCTAGGGGATTTCATTCAAGATATTAATGCTATTATTCCATTGGATGCAGCTGTACAAATGAACTTAAGAGAAACTACTACTAGAGTGCTAGGTGAACTGACTCCAAGAGAGGAAAGGGTTTTAAGGATGAGGTTTGGAATAGGTATGAATACAGATCACACTCTGGAAGAAGTAGGACAGCAATTTTCTGTAACAAGAGAGAGAATTAGACAAATAGAAGCTAAAGCATTAAGAAAGTTAAAACATCCATCTAGGTCAAGAAAACTGAAAAGCTTTCTTGATAACAATTAGTATATATGAACTATTTTTATATATCTGGGCCCGTAGCTCAACTGGTTAGAGCAAACCGCTCATAACGGTTAGGTTGCAGGTTCGAGTCCTGCCGGGCCCACCATACAAAGTATATTTTTATAAATTTGTCATGATCAATTAATATAGATATGTTTAAAATCTAATAAGATAAATTAATAAAATTTCATATTTATGTATTATTTATGACTTTTTTTTATTAATATCATGTTAACTACAGGTTTTTTTTGGTTGATATAGAAGTATATTTAAGGGGGGTTTAAATAATGGATATTAAGGTAATTTGGCTTCTGGTATTCGTAGGGCTTTATTGGGCTTATTGTATATACTGGGGGATTAGAGGAGCACAAACTTCTAAAACAGCAAGTGATTTTTTTATAGCAGGAAGAAAAATTTCTATTTGGGTTTTTGTTTTAGCAGCTACAGCTACCTCTTTTTCTGGCTGGACATTTATGGGCCATCCAGGTCTTATATATAGGGATGGTTTCCCTTATGCTTATGCATCTTTTTATGCAATTACGATTCCTTTTACAGGAGTTTTATTTTTAAAAAGGCAATGGATGTTAGGAAAGAGGTATGGATTTGTAACGCCAGGAGAAATGCTATCAACATATTTTAAATCAGACCTTATTAGAATTCTTGTAGTAGTAGTTGCACTAGTTTTTTCAGTTCCTTATTTGGGTATACAATTACGTGCATCAGGGTTTCTATTTAACGTATTAACAGATGGACTATTAGGTGTAAATGTAGGAATGTGGTTGCTTTCAGCTGTAGTTCTAATTTACGTTGCCTCAGGGGGTTTGAGAGCTGTCGCTTATGTTGATACGGTTCAATGTCTTTTATTAGCTGGTGGAATTATTGCTTTAGGAATCATTTCATTAGCAAGCATAGGTGGATTTGGAAACCTTGTTGATGGAATAGTGGCCCTTTCGGAGGGTGATACAAAATTAACACCAGCAGGATATAGCCACTATATAGCCATACCAGGCGTAATTCAATTCGTTGATAGTGGAGCTAAGGCTGTAGGTGGACCATGGACAGGTATAATGGTTCTAACTTATATGTTTGCTTTAATGGGGATTCAATCTGCACCCGCATTTACAATGTGGTCATTTTCTAATAAGAGTCCTGAACCTTTCGCTCCGCAACAAGTTTGGGCCTCTTCTTTAGGTATTGGAGGTATATTATTTATTTTTACAGCTATTCAAGGGATCGGATCTCATTTTTTAGGAGCTGATTTATCGATGGTAACAAACCATCCTGACATAGTGAATAATGTGATTGGTCCTAATATTGGTAATCAGGATTTAATGGAAACTGCTAGTAAGCAGGGTGGATTAGTTCCACAGTTGATAAATCTTATGAGTGGAACTGCTCCTTGGCTGGTAGGATTATTATCAGTTTGTGCTCTAGCCGCCATGCAATCTACAGGAGCCGCATATATGTCTACTGCTGGAGGGATGATTACCCGGGATATAATAAAAAGATATTTATTACCAACAGCTTCTCATGCTCAACAGAAATTCTTTGGTAGAATGTTTGTAGCGTTAATTGTTATTTTGGCTTTAATGGTAGCTACTGTATCAAAGGATGCTCTTGTTCTTTTAGGTGGCTTGGCAGTGGCTTATGGGTTTCAGATGTGGCCCTCTTTAATTGCTGTAAGTTATTGGCCATTTTTAACTAGAATTGGAGTAAACGTTGGTCTTATCGCAGGACTAATAGCTGTGACATTTACTGAGTCGATAGGAGCTAGTATATTTGCGTACTTCGATATGCAACCGTGGGGTCGTTGGCCTTTAACTATTCACTCGGCTGGATGGGGTATATTTTTTAATTTAGGATTGGCGATTATTATTTCTTATTTTACTCAAAATAAAGAAGAGTATGATCATAAAATGCAGTTTCATAACTTTTTAAGTGAGTATGCAGGACTTCCAGATTCTAAAAAGAGTCTAATTCCTACCGCTTGGATTGTTACCTTACTCTGGTTCTTTTTTGGTATAGGACCAGGTGCAGTAATAGGAAATACAATATTTGGTAATCCTACTGATGCGTCAACTTGGATTTTTGGCATTCCGTCTATATGGGCTTGGCAAATCCTATTCTGGATAATTGGTGTCTATATGATGTGGATGCTAGCTTATAAGATGGAGCTTTCTACACCTTCAAGTAAGGAATTTAAGGTGCTAGCTGAAGATGTAGGCGATAAAAATTAAATAGTCTTATCTAACCTGATGGCCCTATACAAGTTAGGGCCATCAGTTTTAATTTAGAATCTATAATTAAATCTAAGTTTTGTAACCGATTATTATGAGATTGACATGAGTAAACCTGTTCTTCTAGTTGGCTCAATATTAATTCTTACTCTGTTACTTTATTTTCCTGTTAATCGAATAATCTGGATATTATCTGTCAGAAGGCTAGAAAGAAAGATTGGAAAAACAATAAATGAACAGGCTCGTAATAACCAACATAATAGAGCTAAATTTATTGCTGTACTGCTGTCTTTTTTCTTTTCTTTTCTATTTACTTACAACCTTTTTAAAGAGCTCTATTAATGATATCAGAAAAGTCATTAAACTATGTATTAAAAAGGGTAGCTATACTTTTAACAATCATATTAATTTGTTGGTTATTATTTGAATTTTATAAAAATAGTCTTCCAGGAAGGACAGACTATCTTTCTGCGAACAACTCTTTCATGGATGGTCGCTTTGAAGTATCATACAAGCAATATTTGTCCGCATTAGAAAAAGATAATACTAATTTTTATGCTGCCGAAGGTGTGGCTAGGTCATTA
>CAYMQD010000305.1:0-2690 GCA_964392475.1 uncultured Alphaproteobacteria bacterium | reverse complement strand
TTAAACGTTTTATAGATTTAGAAATAGTATTCCAGTTTGTAAGCATCCCTCCAAGCCATCTATGATTAACATAATATTGCCCACACCTTTGAGCCGCCTCTTCTATTGGCTTTTGAGTCTGTGCTTTAGTTCCGACAAATAGTAATCTCCCTCCATTAGCTGCAACTTCTCTAGTAAAGTTTAATGCAGAATAAAACATAGGAACAGTTTGCTGTAGGTCTATAATATGAATATTATTTCTTATTCCAAAAAGATAGTTTTCCATTTTAGGATTCCATCTCTTCGATTGATGCCCAAAGTGAACACCATTTTCTAATAACTGACGCATTGTAAAAGTTGGCACTGCCATGGCGTCTTCTCCTCTCTTCTGGTTATAACCTCCATACAGCAAACCGATATATTATCGGACCAGATATGCATGCTTATAAAGCCAAGCCGTATGTGTGTTTTATTTGATTTTTAAGGTACAATTTTAAAATTAGCAAGGTTTTAAATATAAAATTATTTTACATATGAATATTCAATTTCTTTTATAGATACTACTCCCTCAAGTTGCTCAATACTTAATTTAAGGTTAGGTGTAAGATTTATATTTTCTCTTAAAGACACTTCTACCTCTTTATTAGATTCTATAGGAAGGATAATTGAAAGCTTAGCAAAACCATAATCAGAAGAGTTTAAGATATCTAACAACTCATTAGTTTTCAAATTATGATTTACATATAAATTGTATTTACTTTTCTTATTTTTGATGATTTTGCTAAGTAACTCTATTTTTTTTGCATTTATTTTTAATTTTTTAGTTTCGTCTACTTGGCAAGAAGAAGTAATTAATAGATTTTCACCCATCTTTAAATTTATGTCTAATGATTCATAAATTGAAGAAAATACTATCAAGTCAATAGTCCCAGTGTCATCTGCTATTTGTATATTCGCATATCTACCATAATGAGACTTTTTTTCTATTATTTTTAATAACACACCTGCCATTAGTATATTTTGTTTAGATTCTATAGTATTAAATATATCTTGAATTTTACTTACCCCTAATCTTTCTAAATCTAGATTATAACCATCAAGGGGATGGCCTGTAACAAAATAACCAAGCACATTATATTCTCGACTTAATAAGTCTTGCGTATTCCAAGCCTCATAATTAGTTTTAAAAGGATTCTGATTTTTATCATTTTCATTAAGTAGGCTCTCTTGTTTATTTTTTTTATCATTATTGAAAACAAAAGCATGTTTAAGAATTAAATTTGAATAATTAAACACCTCATTTCTATTTTTATGAAGACTATCAAATGCTCCTGCTTCAGCGAGAGATTCTAATTGTCTTTTATTGATGAATTGGGGATCAATCCTTCTTGAAAAATCCTCTAAATTAATAAATTTTCCTTTGACTTCACGCTCTTTTATTATACCAGCCATTGCAGTAAAACCAACATTTTTTACAGCTCCTAACCCGCATCTTACGGCTATTTTTTTATTAAATGATTCTAGACTAAAAGATACTTTTGAGTGGTTAACATCAGGCCCAAGAAAAGGTATTCCATATTTATTTAACTCCATTTTAAATTGACCTAATTTTACATGGTTATTAACCTCACCGTTCATACTTGCTACAAAAAACTCTTCAGTATAATTGGATTTAATCCATGCAGTTTGGTAGGCAAGAAGCGCATAACATGCCGCATGGCTTTTATTAAATCCATAACCTGCAAATTTATCAATTAGATCAAATATTTCATTAGCAAGCTTATCTTTAATCCCATTTTTTATAGCACCTTCTATAAATGTAGCTCTCATTGAAGCCATTTCTTTTTGATCCTTTTTTCCCATAGCTCTTCGTAAAATATCTGCATTGCCTAGGGTATATCCTGCTAGTTCTTGAGCAGTCTGCATCACCTGCTCTTGATATATCATTACGCCATATGTTTCTTTTAAAATCAGCTCTAGTTTTGGATGAATATATTTAATAAGTTTGTTGTTATGCTTTCTATTAATAAACGTATCAATATTTTCCATTGGGCCTGGTCTAAATAAAGCTACAACTGCTATAATCTCTTCAAATTTATCTGCTTTCAGTTTTCTTAATACATCTTTCATTCCATCACTTTCAAGTTGGAAGACCCCTACAGTATTTCCTTGTTCAAGTAATTTGAAAGTGCTCTGATTATCAAGTAAAATATCTGAAACTGAAAAATTAGAAATTTTATTTTTTATTAAGTTGATAGCCTCTTCTATAACACTTAATGTTTTTAAACCTAAGAAATCAAATTTTACTAATCCTGCTTTTTCTATATATTTCATACTGAATTGAGTTGCAGGTAAATAAGAACGAGAATCCTTGTATAAAGGGACACTATTAGTTAAGGGTTGATCACTAATTACAATTCCTGCAGCATGTGTCGAAGCGTTACGAAGTAATCCTTCTAATTTTAAACATATATTCATCAAATTTGAGACATCTTCATCTGCAGAGATAGATTCTTTAAGTCTAGGCTCAGTATTAATTGCTTCTTCTAAATTGGTAGGGTTAGAAGGGTTCTGAGGTATAAGCTTTGCTAAAGAATCTACTTTATTATAAGGAATTTCTAATACCCTTCCTACATCTCTAACTACCGCTCTAGCTTGTAAAGAACCAAAAGTTATTATTTGTGCCACATGGTCTTTGCCATATACTTTGC
>CAYMQD010000304.1:0-4293 GCA_964392475.1 uncultured Alphaproteobacteria bacterium | reverse complement strand
CTTTGTGCATCATTAAAATAAGCAGGCACTGTAATAACTGCTTTACTTACTTCTTGACCCAAATATTTCTCTGCAGTTTCTTTCATTTTTTGAAGTACAAACGCTGAAACCTGACTAGGCGCATATTTTTTTCCTGAAGCTTCTACCCATGCATCGCCATTTTCAGCTTTAACTATCTTAAAAGGAACCATATCCTTATCTTTTTTAACTTTTTCATCCGAAAATTGTCTGCCTATAAGCCTTTTAATTGCAAAAAGCGTGTTTTCTGGGTTTGTAACAGCCTGTCTTTTGGCTGCTTGCCCTATTAAAGTTTCACCATCATTGGCAAAAGCTACCATAGATGGTGTGGTGCGAGCTCCTTCGCTATTTTCTATTACTTGTGCCGAGGATCCTTCCATAACTGCTACGCAGGAATTGGTGGTGCCTAGATCTATTCCAATGACCTTGCTCATTTATAGCTCCAAATATATATATAATTCCATAAAACAAAATATGCTTTGATATGGGAAGAAATTTAATAAAATCAAGCTCTATTTACATAATCTCTGCATTACGTACCTCTCTATCCAACATATTACGCAATTCTATAAATATTTCTTCGTCCGATACTGGGTGAACAAATGCAAAATGAGAAATTTTTAGTTTTCCTTCAAGACATAATAGTCGATGCCAGAAAACGTGGAAAAGCTCAATTTTCTCCTTCTCATCTAATACTTGCTTAGTACATGTGAGCAAAAAATTTTCCTTTCCAGAAGCACTTATTTTTAAATCCTCAGCCTGAATATCTTGAACAATCTGCTGTCCAAAAGCTAATATATTTTTTTCTTCTAAGACACGCTTTTCTCCCAATAATACTTCTTCAGTATCAATTAAAAAAAAAGTATCTTTTACTCCTAAAACTTTTATTTCAGCACTTCGCTTCGCTTCATCTAAATGTAATTTCCAAGAATTGGGTAGTTTTATTTTGAATCCTTCCCATAAATCTAATGATGTGAGTCTTAATTTATTCACAGTTGCTGAAGCCGATGCTATCTTATCTAGTTTTGTTAAGGATTTAGAAAAAATTACCCTTTTAACTATATTATTAATATCCTTAATAATAGGCTTAACTAAAGTATTCGCATCCTTATTATCTGGCCAAGATAATGATAAAGTTAAAACTCTCAGGTGCCTGGGCCTTAATATTTCAGCAACTCTCCAAACCTTTAAATTTTCACCTTCTTCAGAAGTAATATCATACGTTGTTGATACTCTATTATCTTTCTTTTTATTTAATACAGAACCTTGTATTTTATAATTAGACAAAAGGTAATCGTCTAAGGATCCTCTGGAAATTGCCTTTGGGTCATCATATGAATTTATAGAAGTTCCAAGTATAGGATACGGCTGGTTATCAAACTGAATTGATAAAGCTCCGTCTTCTTTATAATTGATTTTCCAACTACTCTTACAAGTAATAGAAGCAGTACCTTGTCCTATTATAATATTATTTTTTAATTTTTTCATTTTTTTGTGTTTTTATCTTTGCTTCTTTTTGAGGTAGAATCTTCTGTATCAGCCCCTACTACTCCTACTAAAGCGGGTCTTAGAAGTCTATCATATAGTAAAAATCCATCTTGTATTACTTCAGAAATTTCTCCAGCACTATATTTATTGCTTGTACTTTCAAACATAGCCTGGTGGATATTAGGATCAAATACTTCTCCTAAAGGTTGAATTCTAATTATACCATTTTTTTCAAGTACATGATTTAATTCTTTAGATGTTAGGTCTATTCCCTCTTTAATTGCAGCTAAATTTTCTTCTTTTACTTCTACGCTAGATGCTCTCTCTAAATTATCCAAGACGCCAATCAGATCACGTGCCAAAGATTGACTTCCATATTTTATTAAATCGGATCTTTGCCGGTCAGACTGTTTTCTTACATTTTCTATCTCAGCCATTGATCTAAGTAGTTTATCTTTTGCAACTTCTAACTCTTCCTTTAGCTCTCCAAAAGACTGATCGGTATGATCTTCGTTATCTTTTTCTTCCGGCAAAATATCTAAATCACTATCAGTCATAGGATCAGTATTTAATTCGTCCTGCATTTCCTCAGCACTTTTAGTATCCTCATTATTGATTTTTAGATCATTTTTTAGAGCATCATTTTCAGAAGATAAAATATTTGATTCATCAATATTAGTTTTAGAAATATTTTCCTTCATTTGTTTGTTATTATTTTTATTTTCTTTATCTGTGTTCATAATGATGTTTGCTCCTATAACAATTGTAAACTAGAAGATAATATATAAAACTGATATTATCTAAATACTTTAAAAATTTTATAACCAAATATAATAAACTATAAAAACTTCTTATATCTATATTGTGATAAAACAAAGTGTTGAAAAGGAACTGGATACAATTTTTCTAAATTTAACTACTATTTCTATTTTAGTTTTAAATTTTTATAAATATAATTTTTATATTTCTCCAATTAAATTTTAATTATATGAGATTAATTGTAGGTGTAATGTGAATAATATTATTAGACTTCAACGTAATGCGAATAGACAGTTACATGAAATGCGAAAAGTAACAATAGAACCTGATAAAATGAAACATGCAGAAGGTTCTTGTTTAATTAAATTTGGGGAAACAGCGGTATTGTGTACTGCAACTGTAGAAAGAAAGCTTCCACATTGGCTTAAAGGAAAAGATGTAGGTTGGATAACTGCTGAGTATGGAATGTTACCAAGAGCAACTCATACCAGAATGGACCGTGAATCTACTAGAGGTAAACAAAGCGGAAGAACACATGAAATTCAAAGATTAATTGGAAGGAGCTTAAGAGCAGTATGTGATCTTTCTCAAATTCGGGAAAAGCAAATAAGAATTGATTGTGATGTATTACATGCAGACGGTGGAACTAGAACTGCCTCAATTACGGGAGCCTGGGTCGCCCTATATTTGGCATGTAATACACTTTTAAAGGCAGGGGAAATAGTAAATAAACCTATAAAATCACATGTAGCTGGTATATCTTGTGGAAAGTTAGGCAAACACTTGGCTCTAGACTTAGACTACAATGAAGATTCAAGAGCCGACGTTGACGCTAATTTTGTGTTAAGTGATTCAGATAAAATTATAGAAATTCAGTGTACTGCTGAGAAAGATCCATATACAGCTAAAGAGCTCAATTTTATGCTAGATCTTGCAAAAAAAGGATGCTCGCAGCTTTTTATGTTACAAAAAAGTGCTATACAGGTGTAGAGACCAGTATGAATTCTAATATAGTTATTGCTACCCATAACAAAGGTAAAATAAAAGAATTTGAACAACTCCTTGAACCATATAAAATACAGTGCTTCCCGATATCAAGATTTAGCAATTTAATACCAAAAGAAACAGGCAAATCATTTAAAGAAAATGCTATAATTAAAGCCCTTAGTGCATCAAAACTATCGGATTTACCTGTTTTAGCTGATGATAGTGGCTTAGTAATTCCTACCCTAAATAATGAACCAGGAATTTATTCAGCAAGATGGGCTAAAGATTTAGGCAATTACTATTCAGCTATGTATTTCATTAAAGCTAAATTAGAAAAAGCAGATTTACCAATAAATAATGTGCTAGCTTACTTTGTTTGTAATATTGCATATATCAATTCCAAAGGTATCTGCAAAGTATACAAAGGAAAGATATCTGGGAATTTGCAATTTCCACCTGTAGGAAACTCAGGGTTTGGCTATGATCCAATATTTGTTCCCATGGGTGAAAAAAGAACATTTGCCCAAATGTCTAACATGAGAAAACAATCCATAAGTCATAGAAGAAAAGCTTTTGAAGCATTACAACTTGCAGAATTTAAATAATGAAACATTCTGATATATCTATATATGTTCATTGGCCTTGGTGTTTACATAAATGCCCCTATTGTGACTTTAACAGTCATTTAATCGACTCAAATATTAGCGATAAGTGGATGTTAGATAGTATAAAAAGTGAGTTTTTATACTTCTTTAATAAAATAGGAAAAAGGAAAACTGCCAGTATTTTTTTTGGAGGCGGAACCCCATCTTTAATGAAACCTGATACATGTTATAAAATTATTGAATTCATAGACAAATATTTTCCTGTAGATAAAAACTCGGAAATTACATTAGAGGCTAATCCCACAAGCGTAGAATCATCAAAGCTTTATGAATTTTATAATGCAGGGGTTAACAGGTTATCTCTAGGGATCCAGTCTTTCAGAAAAGATGGGCTAATTTTTTTAGGAAGAAATCATAATGTATCAGAAGCTATAAA
>CAYMQD010000303.1:0-17622 GCA_964392475.1 uncultured Alphaproteobacteria bacterium | reverse complement strand
TTCTAAGCTCAACAGTCCACCTTTTGCTCCACCTTTTTTAGTAGACGGAAGCATAATGATAGCGCAAGCTGCAGCGATTTTACAATACCTTGCCCCTAAGATTGGACTTATTGGAAATAACCATACAGAGCAAATATTTGCACACCAAATCCAGCTAACGATAAGTGATTTTTTAACAGAAGTTCATGACACTCACCATCCGATAGCAAGTGAACTTTACCATGAAGACCAAATTAAAGAATCAAAAAAACGGTCAGCTAATTTTATAAAGCTCCGTATTGCCAAGTATTTGAATTATTTTGAAAGTATTATAGCTAATAATAAATCAAAATCTGGCTGGTTAATTGGCAATACACTAACTTATCCCGACTTATCACTATTTCAGATTATCGAAGGTCTATACTATGCATTTCCAAAAGCCTTTACTAAAGTTGCAAACAACTACTCGAATACGCTAGCTCTTAGAAATGCAGTTTTAGTCAGACCTAATATTGCTGCTTATTTAAAATCAGCCCGACGTATCGAATTCAATACAATGGGTGTGTTCCGGTATTATCCTGATTTGGATAGATAAGACGCAAAGAATGTACATATTAAAAAATTAAACATAAAGTAGGAAAAATGCTTATGCCAAATTTTATAAACTTTATATTCATCAAAATTTTATTTATCTTTTCCTGTTTAATTTCTATTGCAGTAGCTGACCCTCTACCCACAGCCACTCCAGAATCAGTAGGATTCTCTTCAGAAAAATTAAAAAGGATAGATACTATTTTTGAATTGGGAATATCAGAAAGAAGAATCCCAGGCGCGGTTATTGCCATTGCACGGCGGGGAAAACTTGTATTCTTTAAAGCATATGGAATGCAAGATGACTCTAAAGGGATACAAATGAAAAAAGATTCAATCTTCAGAATATATTCAATGACTAAACCTATAGTAAGTGTTGGTTCTATGATCTTGCATGAAAACGCAAAAATGTATCTTACAGAACCTGTAGGAAAGTATATTCCAGAACTTGTGCATATGAAAGTCGCCAAGACTGTCAAAGATTCTGTTACAAATAGCGATAATATAAAGATTGTTGATGCAAATTCATCAATCAGAATTCACGACCTTCTTCGACATACAGCTGGGTTTACATATGCATTTTATGGAAATTCTCCTGCTAGAAATAAATTAAAGGAATCAGGTATAGGTAGTTTAAATTTTAGAGATGTTAATCTAGAAGATTATATTTTCAAATTATCAAAACTACCACTGGCATATCAACCTGGGATTCACTGGGAATATGGTCGGTCAACAGATGTTCTAGGATACCTCATAGAGGTTATATCCGAAAATAGCTTAGACCACTTCTTAAAACAAAATATTTTTGATCAACTAGATATGGTAGATACAGGATTTTGGGTTCCAGAGGAAAAATGGTCTCGAATTGCTGAGCCCTTTAAAGATAAAGGGGAACCAAAGCTTTTAGATGTAACCATTAAACCTAATCTATTTTCTGGAGGACACGGCCTTGTATCCACAGTTGGTGATTATGTAAGGTTTTGTCAAATGATGTTAAACGAAGGTATTTTAAAAGGAAAACGTGTCCTAAGTCCAAAGACAGTTCAATATATGACTTCTGATCATTTAGGCAAACACATTAGTAGAGAAGGCCCTTACTACTTACCTGGTCCTGGATACGGGTTCGGTTTAGGTTTTGGTGTTAGAGAAAATAATGGAATCTCTGCTTGGCCTGGCTCTGAAGGAGAATATTTCTGGGGTGGTTATGCAGGAACATACTTTTGGATAGACCCTAAAGAAGATCTCGTAGTAGTATCTATGACACAGTCTGTTTTGGAACGAGTACACTATAGAATGGTTTTACGAAATCTTGTATATCAAGCATTTATTGATTAAAGCCGAAAAGTAAATATATTTTAAAAGCATTTTTTATTAATTTTTGCACCTCTCACTGTATTTAAGATAACAAGAGGATCTTTAGGTACTACATTTGATCTCCATGCGACCATTAAGTCAGGTCTTACTAAAACTAGATTATGTCCATAAAGTTTAATCGCTGCAATATCGTCTATTTCTAATATTTTCAAGGGAAAATTTATGCTTATAGCAGCGTTCTTAAATTTATTTAAATTTTCAATGTTTTTTTTAAAAACTAGAAGAGAAAAATCTTTTCCTAATATATCTAGAATAGATATTCCTTCTTCAATCCATATATGTGGAGCTCTATGTCCTGGTCTTGCTGTAGGAATATACCTTCTAGGATTATCTTTCGTCTCTGGAGTTTCATCAGATACGATAATTGGGGAATTATTATAACGATAGCCCAACAATGTGCCCGAAGAAGCAATTAATTTATCCTGTTCCATCAATTTTAAACTTAATTTTTTTCGTAAAGCTTTACCTTCTTCAGAATCATCATCAAGTTCATCGCCATACTGCATTACAGAGTATAACTGGTCAAAACAATCAGCAGCTTCTTTAGTATTACGAACTCCTATAGAATGCCTTTCAGCAAAATAACTATCTAAAAGACTTTCACAGCCCCAACCTTCAAGCATAGCTTGAATTTTCCATGCTATATCTATTGCATCGGAAACTCCTGTATTCATTCCAAAACCTCCAGTGGGACTAAATAAATGAGCAGAATCCCCAACTAAAAAAATACGTCCACTTCGATATTTATCTGCTACAAGCGCATGCGCTGCCCAAGGTTGCACAGTAATTATTTCTATAGAAGTTTTGCATCCTAAAAGGGCTTCGATTGAAAGTATAGGATTTATATCATTCCAATTTTCTCCATCTTTCAGCATTAGATGATAAGTAAAGGTCTTTCCTCCATCCCAATTTAATAAAAATCCTGCATAGTCAATATGTAGAGGAAAAAAAATATTTGCTGTTCCAAATTTATGACATTCCATTAGATGTGGAGCTTTAAAGTATATGGATACAAACTTTGCAAGATCAGCTCTACCCTTTAGTTTAATTTCTAGTTTTTCTCTTATAAAAGATTTACCTCCATCACAAGCTAGTAAATACTTTCCTCTTACAGTGACTATCTTATCAGTCTTAGTATTTCTAATTTTACAATTAACCCCAGTCTCATCTTGATCAAAATCTATTAATTCATTCTCAAAATGTATCTCTAATAATTTATGATTAGAGATATATTTATGAAGAATTTCTTCAACTTCATTCTGACCAGTTATAGTTTTTAAATACGGAGACCAAGTATGTTCTTCTTTAATATTAGCATCTGTATTTTGAATTTCTTTAATTTTTCTGAAAGCAGGCAATGAAATTCTGTGCAATTCTCTACCATGTAAGCTAGATACCCAATAATAATCTGCTGGATGATCAGGAGGAATTCCTGCATTGGTTATATGCTTATCAATACCCCACCTTCTATAATATTCCATAGTTCTATTCGCCACAGCGTTTGCTCTAGGATGATTATTTAACCCAATTTGCTTTTCAAAGAGAGTGCAATTTATACCTCTCCAACCCAATTCTGCAGCAAGAGATAAACCTACAGATCCTGCTCCTATGATAATTACAGGTATATCATGATTATAATTATTCCCCATAGAAACCAGCTGCATCTTCATAACACAATAAAAACTTTAACAGTATATTATTAAAAACATCTGGTTGCTCCATATTAGTCAAATGACCTGCGTCTTTAATGATATCTAAATTTGCATTATTTATCTTTTGCTGCATTGATATTCCTATTGATGGTGGAGTGAGGGCATCATATTCACTGAATATTAATTGAACCGGAATATTAAAATTAGATAAACTATTTGAAACGTCATAACTTACAGTTTCTTTTATAGTTTTAAGATAGGATTCCACATGAATATTTTTTAAACTTTCATATATTTTCTTTTTAACACTTTTCAGACAATTTGGGCCCACTAACGACTGAATTATTTGAGGGGCTAAGTCTGTAAGTGCTTTTCCTTCTAAAAGAGGTTTTTGTCTTATTTCTACATATTCTTTTTTTTGCTTTGGGTTAAGAAACGTTTTATAATTATAAAAGCAATCACAGAGTGTTAAAGTTGCTACCCTTTCACTATATTTTGGGAAAAAATCCATAAGTATTCTAGCTCCCATAGAAAGTCCTACTAAATGAGCTTTACTAATTCGAAAATAGTCCAATAGCCTAAATAGATCTTCACTAAAATCAGAGAACTTTAAAGACCCATTGTAATCATCTGACCTTCCATATCCTCTAGCATCCCAAGCAAGTGTAGTAAATATTTTAGAAAAAAAAACCTGTTGTTCTAACCAATTTGAACTATTTCCTCCAATTCCATGAAGAAAAATTATGGGTGGGCCTTTCCCAAGTTTTTTAATATTTATACGAGGAATTCCTGCAACATAAAACTGCTGTATATTTTTATAAATCAAGCTAGTGGACCCGTTAATTTACCTGTGTCAACAATTTTATAATCATCTAAAGTTATAGTGCAATTTCTCATTGGAAAATCAAAATGACATGATGTGTATCTTTTTGCAAACTCGTTAGCGCCGGTAGAAATCAAAAAATTACCTGCAAAAGCTCTTAATTCAGTACAATTAACATGTTGCTTATCATACATGGTAAGAGCATCCCACCGAGCATTTGGGTTTAACCCCCAACCAACATGAGAGATTGCAAAAGCGTTAGGGTCGCTCCAACTTTTATAATATGATCTCATTAGATCTGCATCTAAACTATTCCCTTCAATAGACTTTACAAAATCATTTTCAATTTTCATAATCACTACGGATTCAAAGTATTTTTTGAATGTTAAATTTACATCTCCAGGATTTAGTACTACTGTGCCGTTAACGGTATTAGGAAGAGGAAAAAATAAGGCTAAACCTGCAGGCCAATAAGCCACCTTATCTTTATTTGTAAGATATCCAGCTCCTGCCCTACACGGAGCATTCTTAATTTCTACAGTTAAATCAGTTCCATATTCAGAAGTTATTTTCATTTTCTCAGCTGTAGACAATAAATTCAAACTTTTATCCACGTTTGGTTTTAAAGAAGTGTCAGGCATACATCTTTCTAAAACTTCAGGATGCTCATTTGAAATCATTAATAATCTTCCTCCTCCCTCTATAATAGTTTGTAGCTCTTTTGAATGAAGCATACCTTCTACTGTACAATCTATGATTAAGCTGCATGAACTGAGTGCAGGAAGAATTAATTCATAACCTTCAAAAGCATAGCAGGAACCATTAGATCTAAGAGGAATAGAATTTTTTAACTTTGGGGTTGGTACACATATATTGATAGGTTTAGCTCCAATTCTAATTAAAGCTTGTTCTGATAAATCAATAAGTATTTGTCTAGACTGTGATTCAGATATTATAGCCACAGTATTTCCTGACTTTACACCGCTTAATAGGAAACTTTTTTCAAAGCAATCTATCCATTTTCCTTCCAGATTTTCTGTTAACATCACTTGCTCCTATCAATATAGAATAAAATATTAGTTTATTTAGTTTATATAGTTTATATACAGAAAATAATTTGTTTTAATTGCCATTTTGTGTATACGGTAAAGATATTAACTATTTGAAAACATAACCTCACATCCTGTTCCTTCTAAAAATACATCCGTTTTTTCCTTGTCAGATCTATTAAGCTTTCCATATTCTTCTTTTAACCAGTTAAAACATTTTAATTGGTATTGAAATGGCTTTTGAATCCACTTTTCTCCATCTATTATAGTATTTACCTCGGTATAATTACTATTAATAGTTTCTGCATTAGCCATTAAGACTGGAATATAAACTCTACCTATTTCACAAAAGATGTTTTTTAGCGTGTTAGATATCTTGTTGTCTTGAATCCAATCATTATCTTTGACCTCCATACCAGATAAATCCTCCATGATGCCAACCCAGGCCACCACTCTAGAAGCTATTTTATTGGCAATTTCCATTGAAGTAGGGTCAAAAAGAGCCAATTGTGTCAATTGGCCAAATATAGAAAAATCACTAGAACTAGGTCTTTTCCCAAACATATAAGGACTAGTATTCATATGATTAGAAATCAATTTTAGAAATCTAACATAACTATCTTCTATTATATTTTTATTATCAAGACTACTTCCTACAACATATAGTCTAGAAACTTGCCTGTCAGTAATTTGTTTTTTAATTTTTTGTATTTCTTCTTCATTGTCAGTCAATGATCTCCAGCGTGATAAGGTAGCCCCAGCTTTTTCTATATCTTTCGGATAAGTCCACCTGTAGTGAAATGTAGCTTTTGTTAGCCATTCATCGGCATAATCTTCTAATAAATAATTTAAAAATTTCGTTAGAGGATTATTAGGAATAACGCTACGATTAACTTGAATATTCTCTAACCTCCTGAGAATAAAAGTAGAATCTACCATTGGCTCCAAATCACCAGATGTATTATAAAAGTACACAGTTGGCAGAAGTTCAACTTTAGAAACAGGTAAGTGATCAGTGTTCATAATACCTTTTCCGAATAGACCACCTATTACAAATTTATAAGGAATATTTCTATACCTGCAAATACTTAATATTTTCCTTGTATAAGGAGATCCAGGTGCTCCTTTAATAATTATAGTTTCCATGAAGTACTTCCATATAAAACTTTTGGGTATTGTATATAATTAATAAAAAACTAAGAATTATTTATATTCTTTAATGTACATATTATAGCAGTGCTATGCTCTTTACTTTTATTGTATTCCTTTGAATATATAGAAGCTTTTGAAAAATTGAGTATTTCTACGATAGAATTAGATTCTAGTTCATTTATAACTTTTTCAAATTCCTTATCAACATAATATTTAGCGTTTATACCTATAGTAAGTATAGCATTGGTTTTGCATAACGATAATAAGTTGGATAAATCTGCCGGACCTAAATGACCATGTGTAAACGTTCCTGCACTTAAAAGCCCTTCATATCCTTCAGGAATACCATGTATAGATTTAGTTAAATCTAATTCATAAAAACTTCTATAAATATTTTTCTTTTTTGCAATAAGGATCATTTCTGGTGATATATCCACACCATCAATGATAATACTTTTATTTACTTTAGCTATTTCATATCCTATAAGCCCTGTTCCACACCCTATATCACAGATTGCCCCATTATGATTAAAGTATTGTAAAAATTCTTCTACTACTTTTTTAGGATAGATGTATTTTAAATGCTTTACAAAAATCGAATCATAAACTGCAGAAAAGTCCTTATAGTATGCTTTACTATCATCAGGGGTTTGAATAGCATATGCTCCTTTAAGCAGGCTGATAGCTTTATTAAGTTTCAAGTCTTTTTGTTTATTAATCATTAGCGTTAAATAGAAATCATTTTTTATAAGATTTAATATTTCTATATCCCAAATTTTATATAAATCTTTTTTAAATAAGACTATAATCTATTTCAGGAGAAATACTATGAATTTTGAAACTACTGAAATTACCTGTCCCAAATGCAAGCATTCTCACCCTATACAAGATGGATTATCTGTAAAGGCATTGGAAGGCTTAAAAGAGGCCTTAGAAAAAGAAAAAAATAAGGGAATTGAAAAAAAAATATTGCAGGTAGAAAAAAACTCTCTTCTTGAAGGTAAAGAGTTGGGTAGGAAAGAATCTATAGAAAAATATTCTGAATTAAGCAATGAAAATGAACGATTAAAAAAAACTTTCGTTAAACTAGAAATGTCCCAAATCGATAGTGAAAAAAAATTAAAAGCCTTACAGGAAGAGGGTAAACTTAGAATAAGCACTGCCGTTAGAAAACAGCAGGAAAGAAGCAATACTGAATATAATAAATTAAGGGAAGAGCATTCTGTAAAAGAAAATAACCTAAGGGAAACTATTGAACAACTTCAAAAGAAAGTGAATCAAGGGTCTATGCAAATACAGGGAGAAGCAGGCGAAATAGCTATAGAAAAATCTTTAAAAAAATCATTTCCCAAGGATAGTATAGTAGAAATCAAAAAAGGAGAAATTGGTGCTGATTGTGTTTTACAAGTTAAAAATGACCGAGGACAAGAAGTTGGGAATATAATAATAGAATCAAAACGAACTAAACACTTCTCTAACGCTTGGATTCCTAAAATTAAAAAAGATATGATCGCTAAAAATGCAGAAATTTCTATTCTTGTAACAGAAACAATGCCAAAGGAAATATATGGAAGACAAATCGAAGGTGTATGGGTTGTAGAATTTCATGAATATATGATTCTCATAAGAGGTTTAAGAGAAGCACTTATAGGAATTTACAAACAAAAGAATATTGAAACACATAGAGGAAAAAAATCTGACAAATTATATGATTATCTTACAAGTAAAGAGTTCGCTCAAACTGTAGAACAAATTATAAGTCCTTATATAGAGTTAGAGAAATTAATTGATCTACACTTAAGATCTGTAACTAAACTTTGTAACCAACAAAAACAGCTGATAAATAGTTCTCATATGGGAATGAGTAAATTATGGGGTGATATTGCTGGCATAACTCAAGAAACTTTGCCAAAAATTGAAATTATAGATGGAGGTATACTACCAGAAACTAATATTAAATAATATTTTAGCTATTTTAAAATACTAAAAAATGATTTCTATAAAATAGTAAAACCACTAGTTTTTAAATGATGCATCTTTCTTTTCCATTAATCGCATTAGAGCCTTAAAAGCTAATTCACCTTTATCTGTATTTGCAAGGGCATCAGCATGATCTTTAGCTAGATTATCTGAAACCTCTAAAGTTTCACTGTTTACAGCGCGTGCTAACATTTGTACCTGACAAGCTCTTTCTAAATCATGCATTCTTATAAATGCCTGAGGAATAGTTTCACCGACAGATAGCAAGCCATGATTTCTAAGTATCATTACATCTTTATCACCAAGATCCTCAGAAAGGCGCCTACATTCCTCATGACGAAATGTGACACCTTCAAAATCATGATAAGCAATACGATTTGCAAACGAAATACCCGCAAAATCTATATTTCTTATTGGGTCCTTAAGAGCCGCAGCCGCCATGCCTGCATTAGTATGACTATGCATAACGCAATGTGCATCTTCCCTTGAGGAATGTATGGCAGAATGAATTATGAAACCTGCTGGATTAACAGGATATTCGCTAGGCTCTACTATATTTCCCTCAATATCAATTTTAACTAAATTTGAAGCAGTAACTTCGTCATATCTTAAACCAAAGGGATTAATCAAAAAATGTTTTTCAGGGCCAGGTACCCTGACAGTTAAGTGACCATATATTAGATAATCCCAGTTAAAGTGATTAAATATTCTGTATGCTGCTGCTAATTGAATTCTAAGTTCTTTTTCAGTTAAAACTTCTTCTCTAGGTTTAAAATTTTCAATTTTTACTACTTTATTAAATTTTTCCATTCTATTCTCTTTATCGATTTTAATATTAATAATAGCTAAATTAAAAGTTTAAGAAATTATTATATTACTTATTCCGTTATAAAATTATTTTTTTGACCTTCGCCATTCTTCAGGAAACTGAAATGTGCCTTGCCAAATACCTAATTTATCGCGTCGCGCTTCTTGTTCTTCCTCAATATAGTCTTTTGAATAACGTCTGTAAGCTATTGCCCAACCATTCCTTACCATAAATGATTGTATATTTCTATCATCAGAATAGCAATTTCCAATTAGTCTTCTATATCTATCGTATTGTGTTCCTTTACAATAGACTTTGGTTTTTACAATAAACTGCTTTAGTGCTTTAGTAGATTCTATACCGCAATTCCATTCTTTACCACTTTCTAAAATACATTTTTGATTTTTTTCGGGAGCATCTATACCATGCAGTCTTACTGATAAATTATTTATTTTTATAGTATCTCCGTCAATTATCTTTATTTTCCCATAAAAAGTTTCAGATATACTGGGGAATATAAAACATAAAATAAATAAAGGGATGAAAAATATTCTACATATTGATGGCATATGAAAAAACTCGATAAGTATCAAAATACTATTTATATATCATATAACTGTATTAATACTTTAAATATGTTATAAACCATTTATGAAATATTCATACATAACTTTATTACTAACATTGTTAGTAACAAATATATGTCATGCAAATGAATACTTATTTGAATTTGCTTCAAAATTCACTACAAATAAAATTACTTTTCCTGATTCAACTGAATATGTACAAATTCAAGGTGATGGAAGCTGGCAAGACAATCTTGGAGATTATGGAAAAATATACTGTTTAGCTCAGGTAGAAATATCGAATGGAAATGCAGATTTAAACGCTGTTTGTGAAGCGCAAAATCAAAATAATATACGCTTTTGGATTGCCCTAAAGAGATCTAGCGAAATGCAGGCAGGCGTTGGAATAGCACAATTTATAGCGGGAGAACTACACTATAAGAATCTTATAGGAATACAATGCCCATACGCAATCCAATACTATGAAGATATGTCATTCTATAAACAAAAATGCAAGCTAGAAGATGACGTGTTCAATAAATTATAGAATAAAAAATATTTTTATGAATAAATTTCTATTTATTATAACTATACTTTATTTTGTTCATATCAAATATTCTTTGGCTGAAGACTTTATAATTGAATTTACTGGAAAAGCTGAAATAACAGGCCTTAACTTTTCTGATAAAAGTTCCTATAAATTATATACTTCTGAAGGATACTGGAAAAGCTCATTTGGAGATTATGGTAAAGTTACTTGCTTTGGAGATATTAAAAAAAATTATTTAGGAGCAATTAATTTGGAACTTATTTGCGAATTAATATCAAAAGATGGGTCTATAGCTTGGCAAAAAGTTACTAGAAATTCAGACGATCAAACGGCTGGTGTAGGAAAAGTCTTGTTTTTTGATGGAACTAAAAGACTCAAAAACTTAATAGGTGTAACTTGCACGCACGCTGTTACATATGTAGAAGATGCTTATTTTGTAATGCATAAATGCAATGCTTCAAAGAACATATTAGATTCAATTAAAGAATTTAATAATTAGAATCTTACAATAATTACATTTTAAAAAATTACTCTTTTAAACGTTTTATGTAATTTTTTCTATTACAAACTTAGTCCATTACTGCCATAAAGCCAGTATAAACGCTCTACCCATTCATCTGGGCTGATTGAAGACATTAGTTGATTTCTGACCTGAGCTTGCACACCATCTGGGTGATAAATATAATCTCCTATCAAACGGCTGCTCATTTGCACTCGAGCAGTTCGAACCAACCTTTGAGCCTGATAACTTTTTAGCGCTTCATCAATATTATCAAAATTTGACAAACAATGAGATATGCAAACAGCATCTTCCATTGCCATACATGCCCCTTGAGCAAAATATTGCAGCATTGGATGTGCGGCATCTCCCAATAAAGTTACTCTCCCGCTTGTCCAATTATTAACCGGTTCCCTATCACATAGAACCCATAGTTTCCAATTGTTTCCATGCTCAATAATTTGTTTAGCTTTTTTGGATACGTGTTCAAATCCTTCCATAACTTCTTCTTGGCTTACCGGTTTACCGGAAATTGCCTCCTGTATATCACGATGATACGTAACAACCAAATTAAAATATTTCCATCCTTTAAGCGGGTAATGCACTATATGGCATCTAGGACCCGCCCAAAGGGTAGCTGCATTCCATCTTAAGTCTTTGGGCATTTCTTCTAGGGGTATTACAGATCTATACGTAGCATGACCAGAAACTATTGGTTCTCCATCATTTAAAATTTGTTCTCGAATAACAGAATTAAGACCATCCGCACCAACTAAGACATTACCCTCTAGTGGTTTTTGTCCTCTAGAATATACTTTTATGACATTACCTTCTTGATCAAAAGATTCTATTTTAAAACCTGAATAAATATCAATTAACCTACTTTCTTTGCAAAAATCCAATAAAGTGTTATGTAAATCTGCCCTATGTATGACTGCATAAGGGTTCCCCATTTTTTTTCTGAAAGATTCTCCTAATGGAATCTGTGAAATTTCATGACCGTTTAAAGCATCCATTAGTCTCAATGCATCAATATATACAGCTTCTGCACGCATTTTGCTACCAATTCCAAGATAATCAAAACAGTGAAATGCATTCGGACCTATCTGTATACCTGCGCCTATTTCACCTAGTGTAGAAGATTGTTCTACTACACTGGAACGAATTCCTTTAATAGCTAAGCCTGCAGCCGTAGCAAGGCCTCCTATGCCACCTCCAGCTACCAATACTTGCAAAGAACCCATAAAATTCCTAAATTATTTAGTTTAAAATTTTTTATATTATAAAATTTAAGATATAGTAATTTAATATTTCTAAAAACATCATAGTTAAAAAAACATAACATGAAGAATCTTTTGTATATATTTATCTTTTTAATTTTGACTATTAATTATGTAAAAGCAAATGATTGGGTGCTTGATGCTCAAGCACAAATTAAAACTAAACAGATAACATTGCCTGACGTAGTGACGTTTATTTCTACGGAAATCTCGGGAACATGGGATGATAATTTAGGATTTTATGGAAAATTTTCTTGTCATGGTTACATAGAAAAATACAAGTCTAATGTCAAACTTAATACTTTCTGTGAATTTTTTAACCAATTTAAAGAAAAATGGTGGTCAATTGCTAATAGAGATTCCTCGGAAATAGAAGCAGGTATAGGAAAATCTACAATTGTTAGAGGTGAAGGAAGATATGAAAAAATAAAGAATCAGGAGTGTACTTACGCTTCAAAACTACTAGACGATGTAGCTTTCATTAAAAGCAAATGTGTTATTTCTAAAGAAATTTTAAACAGTATAGCCAAGTAGGGATATAAGATTATGTATGTAAGAATAATGTCATATAAATTCCCAAGCCAAGCAAAAGCCGAACTATTTTTAAGTATTATAAAATCTAAAATGATTCCAGAATATACAAAAAAATCAAAATGTCTATCAGTTGAATTTTTAGAAACAGGTGAAGGAAAACTTCTATCTATAGCAAGATTTTTTAACAAAAACGATTATGATAATACCAGCCAGTGGGCTATTCCCGCATTTAAAAAATATGTTGTAGAGTTAGAAGGTGTTGTAGAACAAATACCCGGTGAGTTAATACTTAGTTATAATAAGGAATAAAGCCTTTTTATGAAAAATTAATTATTATGAAATATTTTTTATGCATATTATTTATAATTTTAGGAACAAGACAATTGTTTGCCGCAGAATTAATTCTTGATGTTTCAGGTGTGGTGACTAAAGAAGAAATTTTAATCAATAATAAAAGCAGTATATCAACATTTAAAATAATTTCGCAATGGACTGATAATTTAGGACATTACGGCTCATCAAAATGTATAGGGTTTATAGAAAGGCATGCAGATGGAGAAATTAAAAATTTACAAAATTCGTGTGAAAGAATAGATGAAAATGGGATTAAATATTGGACTAGAGGAGAGAGATCCCAAAGCCAACTGAAAGCTGGAGTTGGATACTCAAGGATAATAGATAGCACCAGTCCATATAGAAACGAGCTAATTGGCACAGAATGTAAATACGCAATTAATTACTTAAATAATTTGAGTTTTTCTAAAACTAAATGTGAATTGAGCGATGGTCTATTGAGAAAACTATCGAATTAAAGAGTTTTAAGGCATAGTAATTTTACAAATCAATTTGAAAAAATATATTTAACATATTACTGTAATGTTTATAAAAAATATTTTTATATTCTGAGAAATATATGTAAACATCAATGGTATATAAGCATGGTGGCAAACAAAGAAGTTTTAAGTAATGCTCAATCAGATTACATCAAAAACGGCGTAATTGTTTTAAGAAATATACTGGAAAAAGAATGGCTTGAACCTATGGAGCAAGCAATAGATCGAGTATTAGAAAACCCAGGATCCGCATCTATAGAATACACTCCTCCTAATGATCAAGGAAGATACTACGGTGACTTTTTTACATGGAGAAATAATAAAGAATTTAAGAACTTTGCATTTAATTCAATACTACCTGAAATAGCAGGTCATATATTAGCCTGTAAAAAAATTCATTTTTTTTATGACCAGCTTTTAGTAAAAGAGCCTAATACAAAAGAGCATACTCCTTGGCATAACGACCTACCCTATTGGCCTATTAAAGGAAAACAAATAATTTCTATTTGGGTGCCATTTGATGAAGTAACAAAAAGTACAGGAGCAGTAGAATATATAGAGGGTTCACATAAATGGAATAAAATGTTTGCACCTGCTTCATTTGGTAAGGATACAAAATTTGCAAATTTATACAAAAAGATGGGGTTAGAGCCTGTTCCAGATATTAACTCTAATAAAGAAGACTATAATATAGTATCTTGGGATTTAAATCCCGGTGATATAATACTTCATCACCCACTTATTTTGCATTCTTCCCAAGGAAATTCTTCGTCTCAAAAAAGAAGAAGAGGATTGGCTCTAAGGTATGTTGGTGAAGACGTAATTTGGGATTATAAGGAGGGTAATTTTATGAAAAACGAAAAAATACAAAACCTTTTACCCAAAATACCGCTTAAGGATGGTGAAGTAATAGAATGTGATTTATTTCCTAATATATGGAATAAAAAAGATCGTTAAATTAAATTTACAACTTGCCATTCATTACATTCTTTATTTACCTGAATACTATCGTAAGTTTTATTAAACACTAACCGTAGCTAACAATGCAGGATAAATAGTTGCCTAAATTGTTTTAATTCCTATCTTGGATACTTATGCATATATTTAGATGTAAAAATCAGTTTAGCCTAAATTTTACATTTTAACTTAGTATGGAAACTATCCTCCATATAAGAAACGGCATATACACAACGCTTTCCAATGATATTAGAATACTTTTCAGTACCAGTAAAAAAGATTAACTCTCCAATACCTGCTTGCTGGTTAGAACCAGTTCTTTCTGCTCTTGTCCAGAATTTTTCATTCTCTTGGTCTAAAAATTCACAATATACCATATCCTCTATCCTAGTTTCTTTAGAGTTTAATAAAACCATGCCAAAACAAAAGCTTTTACCATAATTTCCCTTGCTATCATGCCATGTCGCTTTTAATTTAGCATGGTTTAATATGGCTTCCTGTCCTAAAGTCATCTTTTCATTTTCAATGTACCCTCTTAAATCCATATTTAATTCTTCAGAAGACAGTTTTCCTATATTTAAAAAACTTAAAATAAATAAACAGTATAAATATTTCATTTTTTTAAAACCCATCAATAGAAGTTGTAAAAGAATATTAAAATTAGTTAGTAATAAATGACAACTAATTTATTCCCATATATATTAACAACTTTCACTAAATATTATTACCCACCCTATAATTAACATGCAATAGTATTAATATTTATTGAGTTTTAGTATTTAGTTTAATTTGTAATTGTTTTTAGAAAACGTAATTAAAATAATAAGATTAATAAGTTTAAATATATATATTTAAGATTTTACTTTTTATTTATTTTTTGATTTCTCAACCAAGGTGCATCTGGAGCTTGTGCCCCTAAAACATCATAATTAAATTCATTTGAAGTTTTTTTAATTTCCATATTTGTATTTAGAGGTATTTTTTTTGAATCCATTTTGATACGCACTTTACATCCATAAAAATAAGAAAATAAAATACATACAAAAAATAATGTAATACCCATTATTGGATGATAATTCATTTTAAATTCCTTAGAGATACTTAGGGGAGTAAAACTCCCCTCGTATTTCTACTAAATTAGACTTTAAAACTTAAATAAGTAGAAAACATAATATGGTGTTTTATAAATATAACTTATAGTTGATCAGCGATGGACTCTATAGCAGCTAGAGCACATCTTTCATCCTCATCTGCGCTGGCACCACTTACTCCTATAGCCCCTATTAATACTCCATCTATTGTACTAATTGGTAATCCACCTGCAAAAGCAACTAAACCAGGAGAATGAGCAACACCAGGTAATGGAGCTGGATTCCCATCTTTCCCAAATGCAAGTTCCCCTATAAGTCTCGTAGGAAATGGAATACGTGCAGAAGATACAGCTTTATCTAAAGCTATGTTAATACTACCAAGGAAAGCGGTATCTTGCCTTCTAAATAAAACTAAATCTGCTCCAGCATCAACAATAGCAATATTTACTTTTCTATAACCTTCCTTTTTTTGGGATGCTTCACAAGCATTAGCCATAGTTTTTGCCATATCTAACGTAATTATAGGTTTAGTATCTAACGAAAAAGAATAATTAGAATAAAAAATAGATAGAAAAAAAATAACAAAACTAAGAAATCTCATAGTAATCTCCATATAATAATTGCGAATAATAATAACTCGCAACTAATATACATAGATTTTAATGTATTGCAAATAAGAATCATTTGCAGTATCTGTTATAATGATATATATATAATTATGGTTAATAAATCTTATAAGTTTTCTGAGATGTCTTTAGGTGGCCAGCTATTAGTATGGTCTTCACGCTTAATATATTCAGGTATTAAAAATAAAATTGATAATTCTTATTTAATTACTATGGCTTATTTAAACGTTAGAGTTAATAACGGTTACATGCTCCAATATAATTTTCTTTCTAGAATTATCGAGAATAATAACCAATTCAATCTTATGAATACAAATTGCCCTACCCTTAATAGAAATGAAATTTTATTAAGGAATTGCATATTAGATTTTAGCAAAAATAATTTTTATAAAGATGATTATATTTCTATCTGGAAATTAGAAAAGAATTCTATATTTTTTTTCTTATCAGCTAGAGATTTTTCTCTTGCTTACAAAAATGCAAATCTATTGGAAAAACATCGGAATGATAATTTACAAAATATATCTAATTCAAATTAAACATTACTTAATTAAGGAGATAAAATGTTAGGCGTTGGAAACAAAATAAATAATTTTAAAATTATTGGTATAAAACCTAAATTTGAAAAACACGAAGAGAATAACGAAAGTGCATTTTTAGAAATTAATGAGAGTTCTTTTCCTAACAAATGGAAGGTTATATATTTTTATCCAAAGGACTTTACTTTTGTTTGTCCTACAGAGATATCAGAATATGCAAAATTAAATAATGAATTTGAAGATAGAGATTGTGTAGTTTTAGGTGGAAGTACTGATAATGAGTTTTGCAAACTAGCATGGAGAAGAGAACACCCTGATTTATCTAAACTAAATCAATGGTCTTTTGCTGATACAGAAGGAACCTTAGTAGATGAACTGGGTATTCGTTCTGAAGAAGGTGTTGCACTTCGCGCTACATTTATTATAGATCCCCATAATGTAATTCAGCACGTATCAGTCAACAACCTAAATGTAGGAAGAAACCCTAATGAAACTCTGAGAATTCTAGATGCATTACAAACTGATGAATTGTGTCCATGCAATAGACCCGTAGGTGGAGATACAATCTAGTAATAGAAGTAAAGATACATATGAACAATATTAATGAAATCGTCAATCTATTTCCAGATTATTCAAAAGATATAAAGTTAAATTATTCAAAAATTTTATCTGAAAATACACTTTCCAAAAAACAACTTTATGGAACAATACTTATAAGTGCACTGAGTACTGAAAACTT